>JAEZYO010000034.1 GCA_023419055.1 Pseudomonadota bacterium
GAGCGATCCTGGCCGTCCTGGAAGCGCGCCAGAAGGTGGTCACGGCGGAGCAGCGAGCGAAGGTCGAATCCTGCAGCGACCCCGGCGTTCTGGACCGCTGGCTGCGCAGGGCAGCAACGTTGAACGACACCGGTGAGCTGTTCGAACAACCTGAGTGACTCCAGGCGCCGAAGGTTGGGGGAATTGGCACCGCGCTGACCCACGAGGGCGGCCGCGTACTCTGCTCGTTCAAGATCTTCCTATTGTGACCGTGCTGCGGGGCTCCTAACTTGCTCCGTCATCATGCGCGCCGCTTTCGGATCGGTGATGGCCTTCGTGTTCTCTTCGGTGGCTCTCGTGAGCTGCGGCCCGGTCGAGGAGGGCGAAGCGACGGCGCGGCTCTCGCAGCCGCGCGGGGCCGCTCTCGTCATCACTGAAGTCGCGGAGAGCACGGACTTCGCGGGCTCGATCGCGGACAAGGTCGAGGTGTTCTGCGCCGCTGCCACGGGGTGTCCCAGCTACCGAGTGTGCGACACGAGCGCGGGAGGCAGCTCGTGCTCGGCGTTGCAGTCGGCCACGTCTGCCAACGAGCGACGCGTCGTTTCTCGCGGCACGAGCATCACCGCCAGCGACGAAGTGTGGCTCGTCGACAGCTCGGGCAACGAGATCGCGGACACCCGCGTCGGCCCGTTCGACTGCAGCAGTGGACAGTCTCGAATGCGGCTCGACTGCTCGGCTGCAGGCCTTGAAGCTTGCGGGGTCCCCGACCTCGGTGCCAGCGCTGGCACCTGCGAGCCGGAGAAGCCGCCTGAGGATTTCGTCTACAGCCTCAAGTTCACCACCAATCAATACGGCGGCCCCGAGTCGACCTGCAACCGCCCCCTGTGCCAGGAGTTGATCGCGCTCATCGACAACGCCCAAAGCTCGATCGATTTTGCGGTGTACGGGCTGCGTGCTCAACAGCACGTGATCGACGCGCTGGTAGCCGCAGAAGGCCGCGGTGTGAGCATTCGGGGGGTGGTCGACGGCGAAGACGCGAGCTGCACGACTTTCTCGTACCCGGATACTCAGGCGCTGATCGAGGCGCTCGCGCCGGGCAGCGTCGTGTGCGACACGGGGCCGGGCTACAGCTCTATCATGCACCACAAGTTCTTCGTGTTCGACAACCGGCAGGTCTGGACCGGGAGCACGAACCTGAGTGATACGGAGCTCGGTGGCGAATACAATTCGGACGTGGCAGCCACCATCACCTCGTCCCGCCTTGCGGCCATCTACACGACGGAGATGAACGAAATGTTCGGCGGCCTGTTCCACAACAGGAAGGCCGACAATAGCGTCCACGTCTTGGACGAAGCCACCTTCACGGACGGCACGACCGTCATCGAGAGCTACTTCTCACCCACGGACGACGCGGTCGCCAACGCCGTCATCCCCTTGATCGACGCTGCTACCCAAAGCCTCGACATCGCCATGTTCTTCCTCACGAGTCAGGCGATCTCGGACGCCGTCCTCGCCGCTCGAGCGCGTGGTGTGGCGGTACGGGTGATCATCGACGCGGGCGGTGCGTCCAACGCCTACTCCAAGACGCCCGAGCTCTGCGAGGCAGGCATCCCGGTCAAGACCGAGAACTGGGGCGGCAAGAGCCACAGCAAATGGGCCGTGGCCGACAGCGCGATCCCGAATCTGGCGGCTACGGTGTTCGGCTCCATGAACTTCACGTCAGCCGGCAACGAGAACAACGACGAGAACACTCTCTACGTCAGAAACGCTGATTTTGCGGCGGATTTCCAGGGCGAGTTCGACCGGCAATGGGCGCTCCTCTCCGGCGTGCCGAGTTGCACGCCCGTCAGCGCCGAGGGTGCTGACTCGTCCATTTGCGGCTCGAGCGTGAGCTGCGCGTGTTCGTGCACCAGCGGCTCTTGCTGCGACGGTAGCGACAACGACTACGACGGAAAGACCGATCTCGACGACGAGGCTTGTGCCTGCGACGACGGCATCGACAACGACGGCGACGGGTACACGGACACGGACGACTGGGAGTGCCGCGTCGTGGTCGACCCCGCTGAGTAGCGCTGTCAGAACTGCGAGAAGAAGTCCCAGATCGCTTCGCCAGCGAAGCTAGGTACGCTGTGACCGCCGTCCCACTCGCACCAGGTGACGGGATAGCCTGCCTGGCAGCCCTGATAGCTGACGCACTCGTCGGGTTCGACGGGCATCGTCTCCGTCCCGCAACCGTTGCGCTCGAGGAACACGTCACGAGCCGAGCGCCCGTTATCGATCGGCACGACGCCATCGGCGCCGTCGGAGTAGCCGTGCGAACCCCACATCGCGACCGGCGCCGTTCCATCCTCGCAGCCGCTGTAGGTCGCGCCAGCCATCGGCGCGATCGCCCGAAAAACATCCCCGCGGGCGCAACCGACCGCGAACGACATCATGCCGCCGTAGCTGAAGCCCGTCGAAAAAATCCGGGATTCATCGATGCAGAGGTCGGCGCGGAAGCGCTCGAGCATCGCATCGAGAAATTTGATGTCGCGCCCGCCGGGGTTCGCCCAACCCGACACGTCGTTGTCGACGAGGCCTTCGGGGGCCACGAAAATGGCAGTGCCGTTCGCGCGCTCCTCGAGGCCGTAGTACTTACCAAAGAAGCCGCCGCCAGCAACGTCCTGGGCGTTGCCACCGCGCCAGTGCCAGCCGAAGATCAGGATGTAGGGGTGATTCGGGTCGTAGTCCTCGGGGATGTTCAGGATGTAGTCGCGAGAGGTGCCGTCCACATCGATCGAGAACGTGCCGCTTTGCGGCAGGGTGGTGGAGCCACAGCCCTGGCTCGTAGCGGAGCCGCCCGTGCCCGCGCTGCCCGAGGCGCCACCCACGCTACCGCCAGTACCGCCGTTACCGGCGCCGCCTGCTGCGACACCGCCCGTGGTCCCGCCAGCTCCGCCGACGACACCGCTTCCCGCCTGACCCCCGCCGACGCCACCCGTCGGTGCGCTCCCACCGCTACCGAGCCCACCGGAGCCGGTCGACGCGCTCGAGCCAGCCGCGTTGTTGCCACCAGAGCCGGAAGCGTCGCCTGACCCCGGTTCGGTGCTAGAGCAACCTGCCAAGGCGACCAGCAAGCTGAGAGGCGCGAGCACGAGATTTCGCATCTTTCGGGAAGTCCTTTCAGGCCGTAGCCCCGCGGCGCAGAAACTGTAGACCGCTCGCTCGCTGGGATGCAGGGGACGTGATTGTCCCCCCTTCAGCTCAGACAGACCCGAGGCTCCTGCTCGGAGGCAGGTACGAGTTCAGCCAACCTCCATTATTCCTTTCGCATCAATCTCGCGAACCGCGCTGAGCACATCGTCCGTTGAAAATCCTCGTGGCGGTTCAATTCCGTCCGCGGGACTCGCCCGGATCACGTCAACATCATACCCGCGTACCCGTCGCGATACGCCGCGGGCGACAGGGTGCTGGCGCCGTCGACGAGCAAGCGCGAGCGCGGCCCCCGAGAGAGCACGCTGGCGTGGCCGAGGCAGATGAAGTGGTGCTGGGCGCGGGAGATGGCGACGTTGAGCAGGTTGGGGCGCGCGTTCAGAAAGGCGAGGGAGCTCTCGCGCGTGACCACGCTGCTGAAGAGCACGATGCTGCGTTCGCCGCCTTGAAAACGGTGCACGGTGCCGAGCGCCAGGCCGCCGCTCCGCCCGAGACGCGCACCCTCGGCTTCTGCCAGCTCCGGGCTCGCTTCCAGGGCGATGCGCCGCTGTAAGAAGCCGCGTCGCAGCTGTTCGAGTTGTCCGCGGTAGGGCGTGATGACGGCGATCTCTTCGAGCCCCACGCCGCCGTTGAGCAGGGTTTCGACCAGGGAGAGCGTTTCTTCGAGCTCGAGCTCGTTGCACCAGCTGCCGGCCAGGCGCGCTTGCTCGCCGCGCAAGTCGATGAGCGACACGGGGCGTCTCAGGTACGGGGCGTGCCGCGAGCGATCGGCGCGCGGCGTGTGAACCGAGAGCCCGTAGTCGCAGAGGGCGTCGGAGAGCGCGATGATCTCCGGCTGGCACCGGAAATGGTCGGTCAGCTTTCCGCGTTCCTTGACGGCGCGATCGGCGAGCGATTGGCTCGAAGTGGTCGCGTCGGCGTGCACGCGATACGGCAAGAGTAGCTCTGCCGGCGTCGCGAGGCGGCACGAGCGGAGCAGCCGCTCTTCATCGTCGGCGCTGAGCTCGATCACGGGGCTCAGCTGGTGCACGTCACCGATCACGAGCGCAGCCTCGGCTCGCAGCAGGGCCGACACCGCGTGCGCCGGGTGGCATTGCCCTGCCTCGTCGATCACCACGCGCGCAACGCTGCCCAATTCAGCCGGAAAGCAGTTGCCGAGCGAGAGCAGCGTCGAGCCCCCAATAGCGAACAGCCGGAACAACGAGCGCGCTGCTTCGGGCTGGCTGCGGAAGAGCGAGCGCAGTGAACGCTCTTCCTCGACGACGCGCACGGCAGTCGATAGCGCGACGACCAGCTCCTCGGCGTGCGCCTGAGCCCAGGCTTCACGCGCGGCCACGGCTCGGGCGAAGAGCTCGCGCGAAAGGGCTTCGGGAATTTCCACGGCGGTTTCGAGCGGCTCAGGCTCGGGCTCGGAACCGAGCGCGGCGAGCTCGGCACGCAAACGCTCCGCTCGTCGCGCACGCTCGGCGCTGGATGCAGCGCGCGCGAGCCTTTCGCGGAGCTCACCGAGCTGTGACAGAGCAAGCTCGGCGGCTTCTTCCCAGGCCTCGAGCTGTTGCTCGAGGGTGGCGCGCGCCGTGAGCTGCGGAGGCAGAGGCAGCTCGAGCGTCAGCTGAGCCTCGGAGAGCGCCTGCGTGAACGCCGGTAGTGCCTTCTTGGTCGTGCGCTTGTAGTGCGCTTCGATCGCCAGAGCTGCGACCCGCGAGGGTGCCTCCTCGGTCAGCTTGCTCAGCGCTTGTAACCGCTTTTCGAGCGCGGCGAGCGCGAGTAGCAGCGCTTGACGCTGCTGAAGGGGGAGGGCAGCCAGAGTCTCGTCGCTGGGATTGGGCGCGCAAAGCTCGAGCTCCTGTGAAAGCTCGAGGCGCCGACTCGCGCGCTCCTGCGCGGCCCGCTGTGGGGCCAGCAGGCGTTCGACCTCGTCGCGCTGTGCCAGAAACAACGCCTTCTCGCGCGTCAGCTGCGCATGGCGCTCGAGCGCAGACTCACCCGCGGCGCGCTTCAGCCACCCGAGCGTTCGGCGCAGCTGAACGAGCAGTTGTTGCTCGCTCGACTGCCGGCTGCCCGCCCGCAACGCGAGCGCCAGGCCCTCGACCGCGCCGAGCGGCTCGACGACGTTGTCGACCGCGCGGTTGTTGCTGCTCGTGATCAAGAGCTGCTCGATCGGCGCGTTGCTGCCACGTTCCAACAGCGCCTCGGTCTGGCGCACCAGCGCCTCCGCGCACAGGTGCAAGATCAAGCGAGTCTTGCCGGTGCCGGGCGGGCCCTGCACCGCGCCGAAGGGCGAGCCCCAGAAGGCTTCCGCGGCCGAGCGTTGGCTCGCCGACAACGGCGGCCCCGGAAAAAGCGCGCGTTGCGGTGCCGTGCTGGCCGGCAAGGCCTGCCCCGTCAAGTACGACCCGAGCGGCGAAGCCAACTTCCAGCGACCCCGCTCGCTGTCGACCAGCGCCTCGAGCTCGCGCTGCAGGTGCCAGGTCGTCTTGGCTTGCGTGCCGTCGATCACGATCCCGACCGGGTAGACCCGAGCGCGCGACGACGCTTGCGAAAGCAGGCTCCGCACCGCCGAGGTCAGCCGACCGAGCCAGGCTTCGACCTCACCTGGCGCCGCTGCCACTGCCGCCTTCAGCTCGTCGGCACGCTCCGAGACGCTCTCCGGCTCTTCGCCGCCGCTAGCGACCTTTTCGAGCATCGTCGTGAGCAGCGCCAGCATCAGTCGCCCCGAAACGACCTCGAACGAGCGCAGCGCCTCGAACAGCGCGTCGATACTCTCCGCCGGCACCCCCAAGGGATGGTGCAGGAGTCGCGTGTCGAGGAAATACGGCCAGGCGTCACCCGGCTTGGCGACGCGAGTCAGGCGCGCCTCATGGGGCGCGGCTGGGTAGCTGCCGCGCTGTCGTTCGGCGCGCGTGGGAGCCCGAAATGGCTGCGAATCGCCATTGCCGAAGCGCAACCGCACCGCGCAGCGGAGCAGCCCTCCGAGCTCCCCGCGCGGTAGATGCACGACCGGAAAGCACAAGAGGTGCGAAAGCTCGCTCTCGTCCTCGCTCCGCCGATATTGACGGTGAAGCCACGTCTCGAAGAAGCCGCACAGCTCGGCGTCGAACGGTCGCGTCAGCTGCGTCTCTTTCGCCAAGAGCTCGGCCAGCGCCGCGTCGAACGGCACCTTGAAGTAGTCCTGCCCGGGCGTCGGCTGGTCCAGGCGAGGCACCTCCGCGCCGCTCGCGCTCGCGCTCGCACTCGCACTCGCGTTAGAGCGCGCAGCAGGCCGCGCCTGCAGCGCCTCCTCCAGCCTCAACGCCGCAAGCCAGTAGCGCAGCACATCGTCCCCCTGCGCGCGACTCAGCACGGCGTTCGACTTTTCGGGGCGGCTGGACGAGCGAGGCATGCGAGAGAGCGATCGCTCCTAGCACGAGAGGGCAGCCCGGACTCGGCCCGCGTGTTTACAGCTCCCTCGAACGGGATGCGTTCCGCTCAGAATGCGAAACGGCTCGATCAGTCGAATGATCCCCGGAGAGGCAGGGAAGAGTTCGGCGGGCAGGTTTGTTAAAGGTCGTCAGGAGCGCCAGGGCCGGGTTGGCCTTTCTGGACGACGAGCAAGGCCATTAGCTCTTCGAGCGTCATCGAGTTGGCTGGATCCGAGTCCGCCGGCTCGGACAGACGCGGCCCCGTGGAGGCGCGGTCCGGTCGGAGTGTGCTTTCGAGTTGTTCCGGTGACATGATGGCGTTCCGCCAGTCGGCTTCGGTGAGGTCGGCGTTGAATAGGCGGGCGTCGCGGAAGTCTGCACGCCTGAGGATGGCTGCGACGAGACTAGCCTCGCTGATCTCGGCGAGGCGCAAGTTCGCGCCGCTCAGGTTCGCTCGAGTGAGGTTGGCGCGGCAGAGGTAAGAACCTGCAAGGTCTGCTCCGGTCAAGGTTGCGTAGGTGAGATCAGCGCCGCCCATCGAGGCCGAGGAGAGGTCGGCGCCACTCAAGTCGGCTCCTTCCAGAACCGCGAAATCGAAATGGTTGCTGGAGAGTTTTGCGTTTTCGAAGCCGACCCGAGCCAAGTAAGTGTCGGTCGGAAATGGCCCCACGCGACGGCCGCCCGCCGCGCCGATGCGGTGAGCAAAAAGGGAAAAGTGTTCTCGAGTCGGCCCAGATGGGGCGAACCTCAAGCCTCCGGGGGTCTGCGCTTGGTAACGCCGGGCTGTCGCTCGTGTGGTCACTCCCAGAAGGTGCGCGTGAACGAGGGCCGTCAGCTCGCAAAGGGCATCACCAAGGTGTGCGTCGACGATGGTCGTAGAGATGATGGGGGCCCGAATGTCGGAGGCGGCGCGAGAACGAGCTCCACGCGCTAGGTCGGCTGCAAAGGGCCA
>JAEZYO010000037.1 GCA_023419055.1 Pseudomonadota bacterium
CTCGCTTCGCTGCGCCGCCGGGCGCCCCCTTACGCCGCCTCCCGATGGTCGCCGGACGTGGGGGCGCCAAGGACGATTGCATCAACCTGGACTGAGACCGAGACGCTGAATCAGCGGCACCGAGGACCAGTGTCTGACGATGGCTTCTGCCATTCGCGGCGGCGCGGTACCCGCGATCTCCGCGGCTCCGCGTGACCAAGGTCTCGAAATGGGGAGTGAGCGCGCAACCTGACGTTAACCCGAGATCGAGCTCAGCGCCGAGCGCACGCTCGCGAGATCATCGAGTAGGAGCTTTCGTTCTCCCGCGTCGTCGACGCTTTCAGCGAGCGCGCCAGCCTTCGCCAGGTGGGCCTCCGCTTCCGTGCGCTCCCCAGCGACCACGGCGGCCCGCGCGAGCGCTTCGTGCGCGCAACCGAGATAGAACGGAGACTCGGCGAGCTCGAGGCAAGCCTCGGCGTGAGAGCGTGACGGAGCGGCGTCGCCGAGCACGGCGTAGATGCGCGCGAGCATCCAGTTGGCGACGCTCAGGTTCTTGGGCGTGCAATCGGCGCGCTTCGTCCAGTGCCACAGCGAGGCGTGTCCGAGCGCGACGAGCTCGAGCGCTTGTTCGGGTGAGCGCGTGGGGAGATCGAGGAGCTGCCAGCAGCGGTTGAAGCAGTGCGCCGAGAAGTAGCGGTGCGCGGACGCCGTGTCGAAGTCGGGTTCCAGCGGCATGTGACCGAGCGTGCTCGAAGGACGAGCCTCTGGGCAACCGCATTTCTCGTGGGGCCTGTTGATATGTCCTTTAGCGATCTTTCAGTCGAAGACCGTCAGGAGCTTCGACGAGCACGGGGCGCTGAAAGCCGGAGCGGCCGTGATTCGCTCTGCGAAGTCGGGGTAGGACGCGCACCGTGACCGGCTAGCGCCCAACCTCGCGGAGGACGGCTGCGAGTTTGTCCTCGAGGTTCTGTTCGCGTGAGTACCCTCGCTCGGTGATTCGAGCGAGGAGTTCGCGCACGAGAGAGACGTCGAGCTCGGGAGTGAACTGCAACAGCCGCTGCGCGTCGATGCGATCCTGCAGACGACTGTCGGTCATGCTCAAGATCTTCATCGCCAGCAGCTCCTCGGCGCTCGCCACGGGGACGGTGCCGGCGCTACCGAGATCAATCGGAGTGGCTCGGTCGACGATTTCTGTTTCGATGCCGGAGTTGGCGAACAGCAAGTCCACCTTCACCCCAGACGGCGACATGAGACGAATGGTCGCGAGGCGGTGGCGTGTCTCGTGCTCGACGCTCGCGACCGCCGGGTACCCTGCGGAACGAAGCTCGTAGACGAGCGCCTCCGCCTCGACGTCGTCTGCGACGATTACGACGAGATCCACGTCGCGCGTGAACCGCACCTCGGCCCGGACGGACACGGCGAGGCCGCCGACCAACGCAAAGCGCCGCCCGCGCTGCGTCAGCTCGCGGCAAATGGCGGCCAGGGCGAGCTCCGGCGCGGGCTCAGCCATCCGCTAGCCACTGGGCCAGACGACGGTCGATTTCCGCTTCGTCGGCTTCCGGACACTGTCGGCGCAACGTCAGCCGCTTGAGCCGAATGCCAGTGCGCATGACCTCCAGGGCCTGCTCCAGCTTCTCGGCGGGAGTAAGCTTCTGAGCTTGGTCACGGTCATGGGCATCGAGCGCGTCCACGAGAACCAGTGTACTCGATGAGCAGTGGTCGGTCATCCCGGCGCGTCACCCTCGCTGCTCGTAGGTCATGTCGGCGCCGTAGCGCTTACGCACTCTTGCCCCGCACCCGAGCGGTGATCGATTCAGCGCGAGCCGTCGGTCAGCAATTCGGGATCTTCGACGAGCACGGGCTGCTGGAAACCGAAGCGCCCGAACAGGCGCTCCGCGAGATCGGGGTAGTAAAGGCTCACGCTCGTGGCGACTGCGGAGGAGCCGAGCGCCGTCGCCCAACCGATGGGGCCGAGCGGGCGACAGCCGAAGATCTGGGAGAGGCCGGGGGTCTGGATGATCGCGGCGAGCACCGCGGCGGACCCAACGCTGGTCAGCACGACCGGGCGGCTCATGCGGCCGGAGACGAGCGTCTGGCCGAGCTGGGTACCGACGAGCGCGATGAGGCCCACGGTGTTGGCGCTGGTGCGCGATCCGGTGAAGCGCCCGATGGTCCAGGCGCCGCTCGCGCCGAGCGCGGTGATGGCGGCGCGCACGGCGATCTCGCGGTTGAGCGGCTTGCCGAGCGACGCGTCCGGGCCCTCGTGGGCGAGTGAGGAGAGCATCTTCGCCGACGGGGGGCGGAGCGCGATCGCCATGGCCGGCGCGACGTCGGTGAGGAGGTTCACGAGCAGGAGCTGCCGCGCGTTGAGCGGCGGGCGGCCGTCGACGAGGCCCGCTCCCAGCGTGAAGCCGATCTCGCCGAGGTTACCGCCGACCAGGATGGAGACGGCGTCGCGCACGCTCGCCCACATGGCGCGCCCTTCCGCGACGGCTTCGACGAGGGTCTCGATGCGTTCGTCCGTGAGCACGATGTCGGCCGCGGCGCGCGCGGCGGACGTGCTCTGTTCGCCGACCGCGACGCCGACGTTGGCGAGGCGGATGGCCGGCGCGTCGTTCGCGCCGTCGCCCACCATCGCGACCACGCGACCGGCGCGCTGGAGCGCGCGCACGATGCGCACCTTTTGCGGCGGCGTGGTGCGCGCGAACACGCTGATGCTGCGGATCTTGCGATCGAGCTCGTCGTCCGTGAGCTCGAGGAGCTCCGCGCCGGTCATCACGCCGCCCGGTTCGCCCAGGCCGAGCTCGCCGGCGACCGCCTGCGCGGTGCTCGGGTGGTCACCCGTCAGCATGACGGTGCGAATGCCCGCGGCGGCGAGATCGGTGATGGCGTTCGCCGCGGTGGGCCTCACCGGATCGCGGAACGCGACGAAGCCGAGGAAGGTGAGGCCGACCAGGCGCTCGGCATCGAGCGTGTCGCCGCGCGCGACCAGGCGCTCCGCCACGGCGAGGACGCGGAGCCCGCGACGGCCGAGCTCCGCGGCGCGGGCTCCGAGCTCGGCCTTGATCACGGCGTCGATGGCGGTGCGCTGTCCGCGGCGGCGGTAGCTCGTGCAGTGCGGCAAGATCGCTTCCGGCGCGCCCTTCACGTCGAGCGCGCTGCCCGCGTCGTGATCGCTGAAGGTCGCGTGGTAGCTGCGCCCCGCTTCGAAGCTGAGCTCCCAGTGCCGCCGGAAACCGGGACGATCGTAGCTCTCGCTGATGGCGAGCTCCTCGGCGGCGCGGATCAGCGCCTTGTCGGTGGGATCGAAGTGACGCGCGCTGCTCGGCGCGGGCGAGGCGCGGAGCGCGGCGGCGAGCACCGGGAGCGTGAGCGCGTCGAGATCGGGCAGGCGCTGCTCGAGCGCGCCGTCGCTGACGGAGCCGAGCTCGATGCGACCTTGAGTGAGCGTGCCGGTCTTGTCGACGCAGATGACGTCGACGCGTCCGAGCGCCTCGATGCTGCGCACGTTGCGCACGAGCGCGCCGCGCTTCGCGAGCCGGTCCGCGGCGGCGAGCTGCGCTGCCGTCGCGAGCAGCGGCAAGCCCTCGGGCACGCTCGCGACCGCGAGGCTCACGCCGCTTCCCACGAGATCCTCGAGCTTTCGCCCGCGGAGCAGGCCCGCGCCCACGAGCCCGATGCCCGAGCCGAGCGCGATGGGCCCGGTGAGCTGAATGAGCGAGCGCAGGCGCCGCTCGACGCCGCCGCGTGACGGGTCCTGCTTGGTGGCGACCGCGCCGCGGCGCGCTTCGGTCTCCTCGCCGACCGCCACGATGACGGCCGTGGCGCGGCCCGCGGCCACCGAGGTCCCTTCGTACAGCATCGAGCTGCGATCGGCCACGGCGGGCTCGAACGAGGCGCGCGCCGATTT
>JAEZYO010000060.1 GCA_023419055.1 Pseudomonadota bacterium
TGCCGCCTGCTTTCGGACGCAAGCTTCGTGATAAGCCCCGCCGACGCCGCGGCGGCGGTGACCGCGTTCGCCGAGGATGATCCGAGCGGCGCCGAAAATCTGCGCGCCGCGCTGCGTCCGCTGCTCGGCTTCCGGTTCTCGACGGAAGCTCGCCTGCGGCGGCAGATCGAAGCTTCGTTCGACGCCAGCGTCGATTCGACGGCGGAGTGGTACAGGCAGCTGCTCCGCGACACGATGACGTCCGACTCCGGGCGCCGGAACCTCTACGATCGCAGCATCGAGATCTTGCCCGACGCGGGCAGCCCTTCCGAGGGGATCGCGTTCGACGCGGTGATGGGCGCCGATCTCTCTTCGCTCCAATGTCACCCCGACCCCTCGGACAACGGGGTCAGGGTCTTGATCGACCCCGCGCGCGGGCGCTTCACGTTCCCCGGCGTCACGAACGCAGAACCACTCGTCGGCCGCTATTTCTACGGCTTCTCCGGCGAGATCGGCGCCGGGCCGTACGTGCGCGAGCTCACGCGCGAACCGGAGCCAGTCGTCGAGCACGCCATCGGTGGCGGGACGCTGAGCTTGCCGGTTTCGAGCAGCTCGTTCGAGGGCACGCGCACCATCGACGACAACCGCACGTACCTGCTCAACTTCGACAACCCGATCACCGACCTGGTGCTTCAGGCGAACGACGAGAAGCGTCCGTACGTGATGCTCGATACGAGCAACGGCGCGCCGGTCCTCCTGACGACGGACTCCGACGAGCCCGCCCGGCTCGTCATCGACGGCATCTGGCTCGGGAGCTCTGAGGCCGCCACGGACGTGCTCGACATCGTGATCGAACCCACGAGCAGCGCCTCGGCCGACGCCGAGTTCGACTGGGACGAGATCCACATCCGGCACGCCACGCTCGATCCGGGAGGCGAGCGCGGCGACGGGCTACGTATTCCGACCCTCCGCATCGTCGTGAACGCGAGCGTGAGGCTGCTCAAGATCTCGCGCTCCATCGTCGGCCCCATCATCGTGAGCGTCGACTCGGATAGCCCGGAAAGCTCGGGCTTCGTCGAGACCCTCGAGATCATCGACAGCATCGTCGACGCGTCTCGGCTTCAGGAGAGCCCCGGCGACCGCCCGGTCGCGATCTCGAACGTGACGGGTGACGTGCGCTTCGAGGAGGTCACCGTGTTCGGCGACGTCATCGCCGAGCGCGTCCTCATCACCGACAGCATCGTCGACGGTCACATCGTCGCCGCCGACACTCAGGGGAGCTGCCTGCGCTTCAGCGCGGCCGAGCCGTCCCAAGACGACAAGAACACTCCGGATCGCTTCCACGCCCCGCTCATGAACGTCCTCCCGCACCATTTCGTCTCGCGACGCTTCGGAGATCCGGGCTACGCGCAGCTCTCGAGCACGGCTCCGGCAGAGCTACGGAGCGGCGCAGAGGACGGGTCGGAGATGGGAGCCTTCTCCTCGCTGCTGCGTGAAATTCGGCTGAACAGCGTGAACGCCAAGGTGGAGGAGTTCAAGCCGATCGGCATCCTGACTCAGTTCGTCTTCGAAGGGGAAGCGACCACGGCCGCACCGGAGTGAGGCCTCGAGAACGCCATGGCGACCAAAGACATCACCCGTTTCCTGCACCAGCCGAAGAAGCACTACTCGGCGGTGCGCCTGCAGCAGGGCCGGCCCCTGCTCGACTCGGACTTCAATGAGGGGGTGCGCCTCGAAGAAGAGGACCGTAAGGGAACCCTGGTTCAGCTCTTCGGGCCGAGCGCCAGCACGGACCAGGGCTTTACCATCGGGCGCCCCGTCGTTCGGCGGTTCGACGGCGTGTTCACGGCCGCGAAGCTCAGGCCCGGCAACCTCTTGCCGGTGCACGGGGTCACGGTGGGTGGGGTCGCGGTGAACGTGTACCCGCTCAGCATTCGACCCGGGAGCATTTACCTGGGCGGCATGCGCTTCGAGCAGGGCGAGGCCGAGCCGTTCGCCTTTCAGCGCGGGTTCTTGCAAATGCGCGCCGGCGACTTGCCGCCGGTCGAAGCCTCGCCCTCGCCCTCTCCATTTTCGCCGAGCTCGCCGGCCTCCCCCCAGTTCCCGCCGTTCCACTACTTCTACTACCTGAACGCCTGGGAGCAGGCGGTCACCGGCGTCGAAGACGACGAGTTCACGGAGCGCGCGCTTTCGGGGCCAGACACGACGGTGCGCATCCGGCGCATGCGGCGCGTCGAGGTCCTGCCCATCCCCGAGGGTGCGATCGACACCTGCGCCGAGGCCTGGGAGCTCGCGATTCAGCGCCTCGAAGCCGAGAACGGCGTCTTCGATCGCGACACGAACGAGCTCCGCTCTCGCGGTCGGCTGGGCCTCGCCTTCCAGACGTATCCAGCCGGCGAGTGCGCTCCGTGCACCCCGGATCCGGGGCAGAAGTACCTGGGCTCGGAAAATCAAACGCTGCGCGTGATGTTGACCAGCCCGACGACGTTCGTCTGGGCGCTCGACAACGGTGCGCCCCTCTACCGCGTGGAGATCACGGGGCTGAGCCAGGACGACCCGACGGAGGTGCGCGTGAAGATGCTCACGCCTCCCCGGGATGAAGAGCACCAGCCCAAGCGGCACCGCGTGGTCGAGATTCTCCCGTTCGGAGCGCTGGTCGAGGACGGGGAGGGCGAGCGCAAGAACGATCCGCACTTCTTGAAGGTGGCTGCCGAGGTCGGCGCCTTCACCCGCGTCGCCGACGACTACGACGACGAGACCCAGTCGTTCACCATCGACACGGAGGTCGGCCTCGCCGCGATCCAGGACCTGGTGTATCGCTGGGACCGGCGTCATCCCGCGGCTTCGCAGCTGAACTACCGCCGGAAGGGTAGCGACGCGCGCTTCTTCTACGTGCGCTTCTGGCACGTGGCCGACCGCACGGAAGAGGTGGAGCTTACCACCACGAACGACCCGAGCTACGAGACGCTGGGCGACACTGGTATCGTGCCGCTCTTCCACCAGCCGGGCAGGCGCGGCGACTACTGGGTCGCGTCGCTCCGCATCGACCAGCGCGAGCGCATCGTTCCGTACGACCTCCTGAGCGAGCCGGGCGGCGTGCCTCCGCACGGGCCACGCCACTTCTATGCGCCGCTCTCGCTCGTGGACGGCGACAACGTCGCGGTCACTCGCGTCGAAGATTGCCGGCCCGCGCTCCGGCCCATTACCGATCGCGGCTGCGCGACGTACACGGTGGGCGACGGCCTGCTCAGCCGTGGCGACTTCGACAACATCCGCGAGGCCATCGAGGCGCTGCCGGCCGAGGGCGGGCTGGTTTCACTCCTTCCCGGTAACCATCGCTTGCCCGACGAGAACGGTCTCGCGCTCTCGATCACGGGGCGCTCGGGCGTCGTGATCGAGGGCTGCGGGGACGCGACCTTGATCGAGGCGACGGAGAGCAGCCCCTCCGACCCGCTTTTGAGCTTCACGAGCTGCTCTGGCCTCACGCTGAGCAACTTTCGCTTGCACGTCGCGGATCAGATCGGGGTGCGGCTCCAGAATTGTACGAGCACGACCATCAGCGACGTCACGATCGTCGCCGGCAACGTGACGATCTCGGGAGGGGACCCGGTGTTTTCTCCCGGGTCCAGCTTGGCCGACGATCGGCTCGTCGAGGCGAGCGGCTGCTCGCAGCTGTCGCTGCGTCGAGTCGTGATCGAGAGTCAGCGACGCCCCGCGCTGCTGGTTCGCGAGTCGGTCGACGTGGCCTTGGCCGAGCTCAAGTGCTTCGGGCAAGAGAGCTCGTTCGGGCCCGCGGCGGAGGCGATGATCACGCTCGAGCAGGTCGAGCGCGTGCGTCTTCGCGACTGCTCGCTCGACACCTTCGCCCAGGTCGGCGTCTACCTCGACGGGCGCGCGGAGCCCGTGCGCGACGTCCGCATGAGTGGTTTGTCGATCCTGAGCGGCCCCTTCCTGGGGTCGCCCGACATCCCGGCGCTCACGGCGGTGGACATCGATCAGTGCCACGACGTGAGCCTCGAGCGTTCTCAGATCACGCTCGGACACTCCGACACGCTCGGAGACCACGCGGGCGTGGTCTTGCGCGGGCATGACATCGCGCTCGAGGGCAATCAGATCCTCTGCCAGAGCTCGGCGCCGTGGGGAGGCGTGCAGGTCCGAGGCGGCTCGGATCGGATCGAGCTCAGAGAGAATCGAATCGCGGGCGGGCACGGTCACGGCGTCACGCTCGGCAGCGTGCGCTGGGTCGAGGAGGAGTACGACAACGACTCCTCGCCGAACTTGATCGGCCTCCGGGAGATCGCGCGCCGCGGCGCTGGAGCCGGTCAGACCATCGACGGTCAGGTGACCGGCATGTACCCGGACCTCGACATCGGTGATCAGGCGCCGCCCGACGGCCCCCCGTGGGCTCAAGACGAGGGCCGGCTGAGCGACGTCCTGCTGTCGGACAATCGCATCGAGGGTATGGGCAGCAACGGCATTTCTGCGCTGACCGTGCTCGGCTTGCGTCAGGTCGCTTTCGACTCCGGCGGGAGCGGCCCCGAGATCGTCGTCGGTGAGATCGCGCCCCTTGCGCTGAGCCGCGTCGTCATCGAGCGCAACACGATCACCGGCAACGTCCAGAATCCGACCCTGGCTCGCGGCGAGCTCCTCGCGTCGCCGCGACAGGGCACGGGTGGAAGCTCCAGCCCGCCCTTCCCGTCGGGTGGCTACCCGGTGCTCACCGCGCTGCCGCAAGGGGGCATCGTGCTCGGGCTCGCGGACAACAGCGACGTGCGCGAGAACGTCGTGATCGGTAACGGCGCGCAGACGTCGACCCCCGTGAACGGCGTCTTCATCCTCGGGGGTAATCGGCTCGTCGTCAGCGACAATCGAATCGCGGACAACGGGCTCCCCGCACGCCCCGAGAGCCCGGGTGAGCTCGACGTCGACGTCCGCGCTGGACTCGCCGTCTTGCTCGCCGGCGCCTCGACGAGCACGGACTCCGGCGATATCCCGACCCTCGAGCAGCTCGACGAGCTCACCGAGCCGTGGTCTTCCGCCGCTGGCAACCTGGATAGGGCGAGCGTCGCGCTCCAGGTGCTCAACAACACGATCCGGCAGCCGGAGGGCCGAGCGCTCCACGTCGTCGCCGTCGGGCCGCTCCTGGTGGACGGGAACTTCTTGGCTTCCCGGGGCCACCACCACGACGACGCGCCCGGCTTCGGTGACGTCGTGTTCGCGCTGGTGTTGAGCGGCGCCGTCGAGTCGAAACCGCCGTTCGCGATCTCGGGCAGCCC
>JAEZYO010000151.1 GCA_023419055.1 Pseudomonadota bacterium
CGCTCGCGGAGGCGAGGGCGTCGTTCGTCAGCGGATGGTTGCCGGTGCGCGGCACGTTGGTTTCGATCATCAAGGGATCCGACGGCAGCACGCCCTTCGCCGGGTCACCGAGGATCATGTCCCAACGCTTCTCGTCGCGGAGCTCGGACGGCCTCAAGAAGGTCAGCCCGGTGCCGGCCAGAAGGCTCTCTTGCGTGGCCACGTCTTGCCACGGCACACCGACGATGCCGGCGAGCACGACGCGAGACGGGTGACGGCCAGGCCGGTCTCCACGCGGCGCGAAGAGCGGGTTCGGAACCAGCTCCCCGGATGACTTCGCGACCTGAGGGCTCGTGAGACCCATCACGTAGCGATCGATCGGGTAGAGGAGCTCGAAGCCGAAGCGGCGCCTCTGATCCCAGCAGCGCAGGTTCGGCGTGTCCTCGTCAGCGGGCAACGCCGTACTGTCGCACGCTGGATCCTCCGCCAGCGGAGCGCACCCCGACGGTGGCGCGGACTCCGCGACGCCACAAGAGCGGCAGCACGGGTCGTTCGGATCGCTTCCGCACGCGGCCGTTGCGGGGGGCAGGTGAACGTTGTTCTGGACGGTCGCGACGATCCAGCCCATGCCCTGATCCATGATCGAGCAGTCGTTTTCGTCCGTGAGCGTCACGACGTAAAGGAGCGAGTCCGGGCGCAGGAACGCGTCACGCTGCGCGAGTATGGTCTCGTCGATCCCCTCCCGGACGGTCACGTTGTTGACCTTCGACACCGTTACTGGCGGCTCCGGATCGATCAGGAAGCGGTACCACGCCTCCAGCGTGGCCTCGTAGCCGCAGCCGGTCTCGCCGGCGGAGCGCACGTGATCGGTGAAGTCCGTGATCAGCGCGTCGACGCTCGCCTCGCCGGGCGGCGAGTTCGCGGTGCCCGCGGGATCCCACGCGAGAAACCCGGCGTTATTCCAGGAGGAGAGGCCCCGGAGCGACGCGACCAGCCGAGCCTTGTCGTCGTAGAAGCGCTCCGCGTCGTCGATGGCGCACACGTCGCCGCCGTGAGCGCCGAGGCTCGACGTGATGACGCCGAGGTGGAGGTCGTCGATCGGCCCGAACTCGAGCTCACCGGTCGCGCACGCGCCGTTCTGCGACGGCCCCACGACCGCGCCCGACTCGTCGACACAGTTGGGTTCGATGAAGCGGCGTACGAGGCCGGGCAGCGCGTCGCTGAGGAGCACCTGCTTGTCACCCATCGAGATCGAGTTGTCGATCACGAACAACAGATCGACCGAGGTCGGAGGGCCCTCCGGGAGAGGTGCTTCACCACCTTTGCCGCCGTTCGAGGCCCCGCTTCCGCCGCCGTTGCCGCCCGAGCTCGTACCTCCCGCACCGCTCTGCGCGCCCATGCCTGCTTCGCCGCCGCTAGCGGCGTTGGCGTTGGCGTTGCTCTCGCTTTCGCCTCCGCAGCCGACGAGCAGCGCGAACCCGGTCACGCACGGTACCAGCCTGAATCGAGTGCTCACCCTTACCTCCGTCTCCCTTTGACTACGAGTCAGCAGGGTATCGGAAGCTTCCTGTAATTGGAAACTGTCTAAACGCGAGGTCTAGCGCCGGCCTTCGAGGGGATCGATGACGGGCTTCTTCGCGACCGTGGGTGTGGACGCGGGGCGCGGCGCTTCTACCGCGGGGGTGGGAGTTTTCGCCGGAGACTTGATGGCCGGACGCGCGGCGACAGGACGCGCTTGCGCGGGAGGCCTGGGCGCTTCGACGACGGCCGCGGCGCTCGCCACCGCCGATGACGAGGGAGCCGCCTCGGGGACTGCCGTCGCGACCGCTACTACTGGAACGGCTGGCTCGACAGTAGGCGTGGGTGGCACCAGGGTGGCCGGTGGGACGCTCGGTGATGCGCTCACGGTCTCGGCGACAACCCCCCGATCGCCGCGCAGGAGGAGCAGCGCAGCGGCTCCGGCGCCGACCACGAGCGCGATGGCGACGAGGGACAGCACGAGCGGAAGCTTCGAGCTCGAGCCCGTCTGTGCGAGGGGCGGCTGGGCTGCGGTCGGAGGCTCCGACGGGTTCGGGATGGACACCGCGCTCTTCGAAATCCCTGCCGCCGAGAGCACCCGCGAGATGCGCTCGGCGGAGCGGGCGGAGAGCCTCGAAGAGAACGGGGCGAGCGCGTTCGCGAGCTCGGCGACGTTCTGAAAGCGCTGATTGCGATCCTTCGCGAGGCAGCGGAGCACCACCTCGTGCAGAGGTTCCGGGATGTCCGCCCGATAGTCGCGGATCGATCTCGGCGGCTCCTGGAGGATCATGGCGCAGAGCTGCGGCATCGTGTCCGCCTCGAACGGCACGCGTCCGGTCATGAGCTCGTACAAGATGGCTCCGATGGCCCAGATGTCGGTGCGGCCGTCGACTTGTCGAGAGCTCGCCATCTGCTCGGGCGACATGTAGAGCGGCGACCCCATGATCGCTTGCGTGCGCGTCATGCTGAAGCCGGGATCGGAGGCGCCCGGGCTCGTGAGCTTCGAGATCCCGAAATCGAGCACCTTGACGCAAGCGGTGCCGTCAGCCCGGCGGGTGAGAAAGAGGTTCGCCGGTTTGAGGTCGCGGTGCACGATGCCGAGGGCGTGCGCTTCTGCGAGCGCCTCGCACGCCTGGAGCACGTAGTCCGCGGCTTCGGAAGCGGGCAGGGGGCCGCGCTCCCGCACGTACGCCGAGAGATCGCGCCCCTCGAGGTACTCCATGACCATGTAGGGCGCCCCGGTCTCGAGCGTCCCGACGTCGACCACGCGGGCGACGTGCTCGCTCTTGATCTTGACCGCGGCGCGAGCCTCGCGGGCGAAGCGCGCGACCGCCTCCGCGTTGCCGAGGGCCTCCGGCACGAGGAACTTCAGGGCGACCCGCTCGTCGAGCTGGAGGTGGTAGGCGGCCACGACCACACCCATCCCGCCTTGGCCGAGCACGCGCTCGATGCGGAACTTGCCCGCTAGAACATCGCCCGGGTTGACCGACATGATCCTCGAAGAGGCCGCCAGAGAGCCCTGGGCAGCCGGTCCAAGCTACGCCGGATCGCCCCCTGGTTCAACACGAGGAGCGTCGCGTTTGGCCTCGAAGGCCGCGTTTCCTCCTCGTCGAAGTTTGTCGGGGCGGGGAGATTCGAACTCCCGGCCTCACGGACCCGAACCGTGCGCTCTACCAGGCTGAGCTACGCCCCGAACGGCGTCCCTCGACACCGGGGGGCGTCGAGGGCGCCGGAACGTGCCCCAAGGACCTTCCTCTGTCAAGCCGCGCGATGCAGGCTTTTGCTCAATTTCGCGCGACCTACCGGTCAGCCCGGCCGTCGCTTTTTGAGCTCGGCGATCAAAGCGGGCACTGCCTGGAAGAGATCAGCCACCAGACCGTAGTCCGCGAGCTGGAAGATCGGCGCCTCGGGATCCTTGTTGATGGCCACGATCACCTTCGAGCTCTTCATCCCTGCGATATGTTGGATGGCGCCCGAGATGCCGACCGCGACGTAGAGCGACGGAGCGACGATCTTGCCCGTCTGCCCGACCTGGAAATCGCCGGGCGCGTAGCCGGCGTCGACGGCCGCGCGGCTCGCTCCGATGGCGGCGCCGAGCTCGTTCGCGAGCGGCTCGAGCACCTCGAAGAAACGCTCCTTCAGCGCTCGGCCTCCCGAGACGACGACGCGCGCTTCCGTGAGCTCCGGTCGTTCGCTCTTCACCGCCTCGAGCCCGACGAACGCGACGCGACTCGCCGCGCCCGTCACCGGCGCCTTGGCCACCGATTCGATCGGCGAGCGGCCGCCTCCGGGCTCGGCGGCCGAAAACTCGCTCTGGCGGGCGGTCGCTACTTGAATGGACGTCTTCAGCTTCGCGTAGCCGAACGCGTTGCCGGCGAACATCGGGCGCTTGTAGACGATCTCGCTGCCCTGGACGCTCACGCCCGCGCAGTCGCCCGCGTAGGCCGCGTCGAGGCGCGCGGCGACGCGCGGCATGAGATCTTTGCCGAACGACGTCGCCGTGGCGACGACGAGGGCATAGCCCTTGGCCACGCTCGCCACCGTCGGCGCGAACTGCTCCGCCACGTAATTGGCGAAGGAGGGGTCCTCCGCGACGAGCACCTTTTCGGCACCGAACGCGGCGAGCTCGGCGGCCGCGGCCTTGGCGTTCGCTCCGAGCAAGAGGATGGAAAAGGAACCGCCGAGGGCCGGTAGGGCGCCCTTGGCGAAGGTGATTGCGGCGAGCGTCGCCTTCTTGACGCTGCCGTCGTCCGCGAGCTCGGCGACTACGAGTGCGTTTGCCATGCTGGGTCTTGCTCCTTGCCTCAGATGACCTTGGCGACCTGGGTGAGCTTCTCGACGAGCTCGGTGACGTCCTTCACCTTCACGCCCGCGGAACGCGCGCTCGGGCGCTCGAACTTGAGGTAGCTGGTACCGAGCTTCGCGCCGGGCACGAGATCGGCGAGCGCCTTCACGTCGAGCGGCTTCTTCTTCGCCGCCATGATGTTGGGCAGGGGAGCGAACCGAACGCCCTCGTTGTACTTGTGGCTCGGGTCGGTGAGCTTCGAGAAGACGCTGAGCGGCCCGACGATACGAAGGTCCACGGTGATCAAAGCTGGCGGGGTCAGTCTCAAGGTGAGCACGCCGCCGTCGACCTCGCGCCCGACGAGCAGGCTCCCGGCCTCTTCGCGGATGGTCGCGGCGAAGGTCGCCATCGGCCAGTCGAGCAGCTCGGCGAGCCGCTGTCCGACCTGGTTGGTATCACCGTCGACCGCCTGCTTGCCCATCAAGACCACGTCCGGCTTTTCGATGTCCACCAGCGCTTTCAACGCCTTGGCCACGATGTCGCCGTCAAGCTCGGCATCGTTGGCCTCGACCCGGATCGCCCGGTCGGCGCCGGTAGCCAGCGCCGCGCGCAACATTTGCTCGGATTCCTTGGGGGCCAAGGTGACGACGACCACCTCGCCTTCGCGCTTCTTGGGCGCCTTGCCGTTCTCCGTCAGGCGCAGGGCGGCTTCGAGCGCGTATTCATCGAACGGGTTGACCTTCCACTCGAGCCCCGTGGTGTCGATGGCGTCGCCACCCGCGCTGACCTTGATCTTGTTGGCGTTGTCTGGGTCGGCGACTCGCTTCAGAGCGACCAGGATCTTCAAGTTTGGCTCTCCTTCTTCGGCAACGGGTTTCCCGCGTTCACCATTCTTGCTGTCCGAAGCCTGGCACGGCAACCCGGCCCGAGGGGCGCTTGCGAAAAACGACGCTCCGTCGGCCGTTAGGCCGGAGCTTTTGCGCTTCGAATGCGCTATGAAGCGCCGAGCATCAGCATGGCTTTGGTCACGGATTTTCTCGTTCTCGGCAGCGGCATTGCCGGGCTTTCTTTCGCGCTCCGCGCGGCCACCTACGGCGAGGTGCTCGTCGTCACCAAGCGTTCCTCGGAGGACGCCGCGACCAACTTCGCTCAAGGTGGCGTGGCCGCGGTGCTCTCGCCGGGCGATTCCTTCGACAAACACGCCGAAGACACGCGCGTGGCCGGCGCGGGGCTCTGCCACGATGTCGTGGTCGACCTGTGCGTTCGCGAGGCCCCCGAAGCCATCGCCTGGCTGACCGAGATCGGTACGCGCTTCTCGAAGGCTGAGGGCGGAGAGTTCGATCTCGCTCGCGAGGGCGGCCACAGTGAGCGGCGCGTCGTGCACGCGGGCGACATCACCGGGCGCGAAATCCAGCGCGCCCTGCTCGAGGCGGTCCGCTCGCACCCCAACGTGCGCATGCTCGAGTGGCACATGGGCGTGGACCTCATCACGCTGAGCAAATTCGGCGGACCCGATCAGTGCGTCGGAGCGTACGTGCTCGACGAAAAGACGGGGCGCGTCGAGACCACCCTCGCGCGGGCGACGGTGCTCGCCACCGGAGGGGCAGGGAAGGTCTACCTCTACACCTCGAACCCGGACGTCGCGACGGGCGACGGCGTGGCCATGGCGTTCCGCGCGGGCGCCGAGGTAGCGAACATGGAGTTTTACCAGTTCCACCCCACCGTGCTCTAC
>JAEZYO010000170.1 GCA_023419055.1 Pseudomonadota bacterium
CTGCTCGCCGGCTTCTCACCGGATCCGGCTCGGCACGAGATCGTGTTCACCGCGGACATCGTGACCGAGGAGGTCCTGACGCGCTTGGTGGAGACGGGCGTACCGGTGAACGCGGGCTCGGCGGACATGCTGACGCAGCTCGGCGAGCGACGGCGCGGGCACCACGTGTGGCTGCGCGTCAACCCGGGCTTCGGCCACGGTCACAGCAAGAAGACGAACACCGGCGGTGAGTCGAGCAAGCACGGCATCTGGCACGAAACGCTGGGTGACGCGCTCGCGCGAGTCGAAAAGTACGAGCTCGAGCTCGTGGGGCTGCACATGCACATCGGCTCCGGCACGGACGTGGAGCACCTCGGGCGCGTGTGCGACGCGATGGTTCATCAAGTCGAGCAGCTGAAGGCCGCGGGTCACGACCTCCAGGCGATTTCCACCGGCGGGGGGTTGCCGGTGCCGTACCGGAAGGGCGACCCGGAGCTGGATGTCGAAGCGCATTTCCGGCTCTGGAACGCGGCGCGGCGGCGCATCGAGGCGCTGCTCGGTCACGGCGTGACGCTCGAGATCGAGCCGGGTCGCTACCTGGTCGCGGCGGCTGGCGTGCTGCTCTCCGAGGTGCGCGCCATCAAGGACGTCGGCGCCAATCACTTCACGCTGGTGGACGCGGGCTTCAACGACCTAATGCGTCCCGCGATGTACGGTGCGCACCACGAGATCTCGTTGATTCCGCGCGACGGTTCGCCCGCCGGCAGGCCCACGCGGGCGAGCATCGTGGCAGGTCCGCTCTGTGAGTCGGGCGACGTGTTCACGCAAGACAGCGCCGGCAACGTGGTACCGCGCGAGTTTCCCGAAGCCAAGGTCGGCGATCTGCTCGTGTTCTCGGACGCAGGCGCGTACGGGGCGAGCATGGGGAGCAACTACAACTCGCGACCGCTCGCTCCCGAGGTGCTCGTCGATGGCTCCGACATCCGCCTGATCCGGCGCCGGCAGCGCATCGACGAGCTATTGGCTCTGGAAGCGATCTGATCAGCTAAAAAGAGCGATCGCCGCCTTCGTAACCCATCCTCAACTTGCGGCGAGGGTGACCAGAAGCGCCTCGAGTTGGTCGAACGTCTCGCTCATGCCGCTCTTCTCGCCGGAGGCCATGGCGGCGTCGAGGGCTTCCTTCGAGGGGTAGAGGTCGTGCAGGACCACGAGTGTCTTGCCGCCCTTCTCCTCGAGGGTCAGCGTGGTGACGGGGCCGTCCGGAGCTTCTTCATTGGTCCAGACGAGCCGCGCGTTCGGCGTGACTTCGAGGTATTTGCCGAAGAACGCCATCGTCGAGCCACCGTGCGCGAAGACGAAGCGGTACTGACCTCCGACGCGAACATCCGCCTCGCAAGAAACCAGGGTCACGCCAAAGGACTTGGGGACCCACCACTGCTTCAGGAGCTCCGGCGTGGTCCACGCCTGGAAGACGATGCGCGCCGGACCGTTGATGGTTCGCGTGACGATGAGCTCGCGATCGGACTTTCGTTCCACCGTCGTCGGGTTCTTCGTGAGGGTGGATTGATTTTCACTTCTTGCGTCCATTGATTTTTTCCTTCCGTTTCAGCTCCGCGACTACCTTTTCCAACTCGTCGAAGCGTGAATCCCAGAGCAGGCGGTACCGCTCGAGCCACGCCATCTCTTCCTCCAGGCGGCTCACGCCAAGCTTGCAGGTCCGCACGCGCCCGACCTTCTCCGTCGTCACGAGCCCCGCCTCTTCCAGAATTCCGACGTGCTTCATCATGCCCGCGAGGGTCATGTGGAACTTGTCGGCCAGGTCCGTGATCGAGGCGTCGGAACGGCCGAGCTGCTCGAGGACGCCGCGCCGCGTGGCATCCGAAAGCGCGGCGAACGAGGCGTCGAGCCCGGCCGGCGAAAACTTAACCATGTGGTAAAGCGTGTAACACGCTCGTCGCAGACGTGCAAGCCCGCATGATCGACGCGTTCGCGAGCTCACGCGCCGTTCCACGAGCCTCCGGCACGTGCTCCGTGACCCTGGCGCCCACGGCGGAGCGCGCTGCCCGGTGATACCTGAGCAAGGCGCGCTCGCTCGGCGTACGATGACGGACGACTACCATCATGTTCGATCGCATCAAGCAGGCGCTGGGTTGGTGGGGCTCGTCCCCATCAGCGGAGTTGCAGTCCGTAGCGGTGTTCAGCGAAGCGCTCCGCTCGGCCTTCGACAAGGAGCTTTTGGCTCGAGGCTTCGAGCACGTCAAAGCGCTCAAGTGGGTCCGCAGCACGAAGCCGGAGATCCGCGACGTCATCGAGCTCTACTCCTTGAAGGGGGCTTCGGTCGCGCCACGCTGGGGCTTCTCACTCGATTTCGTGCCGCACGTCGCCGCTGGCCGCCTTCGATGGCACCGGACGGCCAAGTCGTCGATGCTCGATCTCGTCTGGGACCCGCTCGACTTTTCAGGCGTCGGGGGCTGGACGCCATCGCGCTTCGTGGCGCTTTCGGAGCTGCCTCGCCTGGCGAAAGACTTTGCGGCCAAGGTCTGTCGCGCCGCTCTCCCGGACCTGGCGAAGGCGCAGCAGGTTTCGGACCTTCCGGCGCTCTATCGAGAGTGGGCGGCTCGACCCACCGTGCGCTTTTCAATCGAGAACTATCCGCAGGCACGACTGGGTGAAGCGTTCGTGCTGAAACGCCTGGGACTACCCGGCGCGATGGAGTGCCTACCAGCAGACGTCACGCAAGACCTCGATGACGCGACCAGGCGAGAACTCTTGGCGCTCCTCGAGGCGGGTTCTCCGCCGGTTTGACGTGGTCGGCACGCGCCAAGCGGGGCCAACGCTTTGGTCGCCGGCGAGAGCAGGTGCTATCCAAGCAGCATTCGCGTGTTCCTATCTCAGAACATCAGCGAGTAGTCGAATGCCTCAATGGCTGGCGTCGATCCTGATCGTGCTCGCCGGAGCCGCTTTGACCGCCGGAGTCGTGATCGAATACGACCAGCGGTCGAGCTCCGGCCCCATCGCGATCGTCCCCACGTTGCCTCACGCTTTCAGCGCTGCATTGCTCACGGCGCTGGCGCTCACCATTCTGAGGATTGCGAGGCAGCCGTGGGTTGCCTGGTGGCATGTACCACTCGGTTTCACGTTCGTGCTCGCTTTGGGGGTCTGGCTGATCCTCGCCGCTGGAAAACGAGCGGAGAGAAAGCGCAAGCGATGATTCGCCTCGTCACCAACCTCGGTACGAGTGATCGCTCACCGCTTTGAGCGTCTTCGGGTCGCTGACGGCAACCGTGCCGAGCACGATGGAGAGGCTCCCGAACAAGAGTGCGACCACGTTCGAGCGCATCTCCTGAGGAGGCATGAGCAGGAGCAGGAGGGCAGCGGCTCCGGTTCCGAGGCCTGCCAGGGCAATACCGATGAGGCCCGCGAACAAGCCTCCGTCTTCGTACGGGGCAAACCCCCACAAGCTCAGCCCCAGGAGCGCGCCGTTGATGAAACTGCCGCCGCAGAGCAGCAGCGTGGAAACCTGGAGCCGCGCGCTTCTTCGACGCTCGCGCAGGGCCCATGCTCCCGCGAGGAACGGGAGCGCTATCGCCGCCACCGGCCCCGCATAGGCGTAGAACGCACGGTCAGCCGCTGGGAGCGTTACTCCCGGTGGTTGGTAGCCTACGGCTGCGGCGACCAGCCAGAAGCCGAGTGCCGCGATGACCGCAGCGAGAAGCGACGTTCGACGGGAGCCTGCGATCGAGCACCCGAAACCACACGCCACGATCATGAGCACCCAGTGCATCCGCATCACCCGTAACCTCAACGCAGCTCCTCTCGCAAGGCCGACTTTGCAGCTGTTCGAGTGCGCCGACCGCCGGTACGCTGACGACTTAGGGCTCGCCATTGTCGCAACCACGTCATCTGAAGTCCTCGCCAGAGGAGTCTCGCCGCTGGGGCGCGTACCTGGCACGGCGGGAGAACGCGGTTCGCCGTGCCTCGGTTCTTCGAGAAGGCCTCCGTTTGGCGGTGCTCCCTTCTTTCGAGGCGCAGCGCTGTTGGTCTCTCGAATACCGCCCTTCCCGTGATGCCCCCCCTCGAGCCGAGTTGGTCGTCTGCGACATTCACGACGACTACGAGCGCTTCCTCGCTGCGGGCGTGGATGGACAGACGGAGCTGCTCCCTCGCCTGAGCCGCGCCACCTACGAGGTCCCTCTCGATACATTGCGCGCCATCGAGCAGCTGGTCGCCGGCGTTGCGGTTCCTCTGGTCATGGATACCGCTCCTTCGGGGACGGACGGCACTCGTTACCTTCTGGAACGACGAGCGGGGTTCAACAGACTCTCCGTCGAGTGGTGGCGCACCGGGCCGCGAGACTGGAGCACCCTCACGGCGTGTTTTCAGAGCATCTGGTCGATGCTCGATGGGATTGCCGGTCGCGTCGAAACTCCGTGACGACCAGGATGAGCGCCAAGTCGAACCAAGGAGGCACGCATCAATCCCAGCTAGCTGCGAATGCGTCGACCCTTGCGCGACGCCCTTGGCCGCTACGGTGCCTGGATCGTAAGGGGCGATTTGGCGCCGCCGCGCGAAGTCGCTCATGACGAGGCGGTCTCCCTTGCGTTCGAGCAGGGTTCTTGGCGAGGGCTCGCCGTTTACATTTTCACGGCTGGCGCCAAGAACGCAGGCGCAGCTCGCGAGCTCGGAGTCACCGTTCAAGGAGCTGCGCTCAATCGCTGGAGCAGGCGCTCCTCGAGAGCAGTCGCCTCGATACCGAGCGCTGCCGCGGCGGCGAGGAGCAGAGCGTGCTCGCGGGGATCGAGGTGGCGGTCGATGGCAGCGGCATCCACGAGCAGCGCGAGAACGCGGCTTTGAGCTGTGGGATCCAGGGCGCGCAGCGTTTCCGTAGCGCTGCCGAGCGTGCGCAGAGTCAGCGGGGCGTCGGGCTCGGGGAGCTTCCAACGGGAGGCCGCGCGTCGGATGAAGTCACGCTCCTCGGGGCGAATCACCCCGTCCGCCGCTACGATCGCCTCGAGCAGCGCCGACACCTTGGCCTTCATCTCGCTGTCCATCGGCCGACGATACCCCACTTCGAGGGCCCTTCGTGCGTGAGAGCGCCGTGAACTTTGGCGCAAACGGGTTCCCGATAAGGAAGGCTTCGAGCTCGGCAACTACGATGGATGCGCACCGATCGAGTTCTCGTTTCCTCGAGCGACCTCGATCCGATCCGAGTCACATCCGTTCACATTTCACGTTCCCGCCGCCGCTCGAAGTGGTGTTCGGTTGGATCGAGTCCCTCCCTTCGAGTTTTCGCGTATCTGGCCGTCGCAGAGGCAGCGCTGCGGCGTCTCCTCCGCTAAGGTGCGGGCATGGTGCATTCCGGGGCAACGCGCGCGTTCGGGATCTTGAGCGTTGTCTTTTTCGTGAGCTGCGGTGGTCGCGCAGCTAGACCCGGCGTCGACGAGGTCGGTGCCGGCGGGAACTCCGCCAATTTCGGAGGCACTGGTGCCGCGTCGAACCCTTCGGACGCGGGCGCCGGACGTGGCGGCGTGCCCGGCGCCGGGGCTCAGGGCGGGTCGCAGGCGGGAAGCAGCACCGGGGGTACCGTATCGGCAGGTTCACCCGGGATGGGGGGCCAGGCTGGCGATGCGTCGAGCGGGATCGGTGTCCTGAAGGACTATCTGGACGACAGCGCCTACCCGGACGACTTCTGGCACCCAGCCCTAGCTTCCGAAGTGAACATGGATCCGTCGCTCTTGCAGCAGGCGGTCGATGGGGTGGCCACCTCGCAGTCCGAAATCCACTCCTTTCTGATCGCTCGCAACGGGTTTCTGGTGATGGAGCGCTACGGTTGGAACAGCGGCCTCACCGGTGGGGATCCGAATCCGAATCCGCGCCAAGAGCTGCCGTCCTCGCGGCACGTGATGCATTCGACCACCAAGTCGTTCCTCTCCGCGCTGATCGGGATCGCGATCGACGAGGGCGAGATTCCAGACGGCGTCGGCAGCAAAGCGGCGGATTGGTTCCCGGACTACGCTGATCTGAACCCTTCCGCGGAGAAGTCTTCGATCACGCTCGCCGATCTGCTGACCATGCGAAGCGGGCTCGACTTCACCGAAGGGGATCAGTCCATTTTCGTCGCACCGGATCCAGCGCGCGCGATGTTGTCGCGGCCGGTGGTCGATTTGCCGGTGGGGACGGTCTGGAACTACAGCTCCGGGGGGTCGGAGATCATCGCGGAGATCCTGCGCCTTGCGACCGGGATGACCCCGCTCGAGTACGGGCAGGCCAAGCTGTTCGGGCCGATCGGCATCGCGAACCCTCCGTGGGCGGCAGGCGCCACGGGAACGCAGCACGGCGGCATCGGGCTCGAGCTCACCGCGCGCGAGATGGCCCGCTTCGGCGAGCTGTTCCGCAACCGAGGGACTTGGGGCGTGCAGCAGGTCGTCCCGGAGGCGTGGACGGATGAATCGACGCTGGGTCGCTGCGCGAGCGATTGGGGACACGACTACGCCTACCACTGGTGGATCTCGAACGTTCCCGGCTTCTTCAACACGAACGGCTCCTTCGGGCAGTTCATTTTCGTGAGCCGCAGCCTGGGATTGGTGGTCGTGTTCACCGGCAATCTCTCGAACGAGATCGCGTACAGCGTCTACGAGGATCTACTGCGCAACTACATCGTGCCAGCTGCGCACTGATAGAGAAACGGCCGATGCCCGCGACGTCGAGGCGCGCACCGCCTCGGTGTGGCGTCGCCGCACAGATTGTCCGCTCCGACGGGATCTCACGCGATCAGCAGGCGAAGCCGGATGGCACGTCACTTGCTGCAAGAGAGACATGCTCAAGGCACTATTCGTCGCGATGACGATGACGACGGCGTGCGCAACGAGCGACAAGCCCGACGCACCGGGAGGAGGCGCCATGTCCGCGACGATCAAGTCAGATGCGCCCGGAAACGTGGCCTTTGCCACGTCCGGAGATGGAACCAGGATCGCGTTTGAAAAGTTTGGAAAAGGACCGGCACTCGTCGTGGTAGGAGGGGCCCTGTCCGACCGTAGCGGCGGCAAGCCGCTCGCTGACGCGCTCAAGGATCACTTCACGGTCTATGCGTACGACCGGCGCGGCCGCGGGGATAGTGGTGACACGAAGCCGTACGCCGTGGACCGAGAAATCGAAGATCTCGCTGCGATCATCGAGCTCGCGGGCGGCAACGCCTACCTCTATGGCGTCTCGTCGGGCGCAGCGCTGGCCTTACGAGGCGCCCAAAAGCTCGGAAGCGAGAAGGTGCGGAAGCTAGCGCTCTACGAACCGCCTTACGGTCAACACGCGCATGCCTTCAGCGAGCAAAAGAGGCGCGTCGACCAGATCGTTCAAACCGGCAAACCTGGCGACGCGGCAACGTTCTTCTTCTCCGAAATAGGTATCCCGCCCCAGGAGCTCGAAGAGATGAAGCGTTCTCCGAATTGGGAAGGTATCAGCAAGATCGATTTCACCCTGGCCTACGACTACGCCGTGCTGGGGAACGGCACCGTGCCCGACAGCGCGAAACTCGTCCGTGTCCCCACGCTGGTGATGACCGGCGAAAAGAGCATGGACTTCATGCGTCCGACCGCGGATCGTATCGCCGCGCTCATTCCCGGCGCAAAGCGTCAGACCCTCGACGGGCAAACGCACCAGGCCGCCCCCGAAGTCGTCGCACCACTGCTCATCGAGTTCTTTAGTGGGCCAAACGCTCCGGGTTAGGCTCGGCGTGGCCTGATCAATGCGCTCTCTCTGGCAAGCGCCCCCAAACACCGATACCTTGAGCGGACGAGGGTCTCGGTGGCAAGTAACATCACGATCGACGAGCAGTTCCTTTGGGTGTCGAATGCGCGCTTGTTCGGGCTCGTGGAGCTCGCAAGTGAGGTCGGCGCCGACCTCGCGAACACCGAGGAGGAGAGGGCTTACGTCGCGCGACTGTCCGAGTTTGGTCAGAGCGCGTTCCCTGGCATCGAGCTCGACCTGGCGGCGCGCTTCCCGACGACGGCCGAAAGGAAATGGTGGGCTCGCGTGTTCCACGTGGTTGCTCGACGCGTCTACTTGCGAGCTCTGGGAAACCAGGCCGACCAAACCTGGCAACCCTCGATGATCGGCGATGCGTACGTCATAGCGCGGATGCTGACCCACGCGGTTCAAGTCACGGAGCTCGCGTGGCACCCCTCTACCGACGAGCCCGGCGAGAGCGACGCGTACACGAGCGGTCCGCTCCAGGTTCGGAGCTGATCAGCGGTGCCGGCCGATCTTGCGTGTGAGAGGTGCAGTTTGCGCTTTTCGGTCGGGTGGTATCACCATCACGACTTCGATCGTGCCTCGGAGCTCCAACGAATATTCGAGAGGATCGGCGCAGTGGTGCGTCGGACCGAAACCCGACGCGAGCCGGCGCCCGCCCGAGCGCTTCAGCAGAGCGACCGCGGACGTGACCCGCCCGCGCTACCGTCCGGGAATTTTCAAGCGCTCGGGTAGGTGACCCGTTCGCCGCGTACAGCTGCGAACGGTGTCATGCGATGCGGCTTGGAGCGCGAGGGCGCGCTGATGTGCTCGACGTGCGCTCCGCGCGCGACGAGCGCGTCGGCAACGAGCGAGCGGTGGCAACGCCAGGGGACGGCCTCGGCGCACATGATGGCCACGGCGCCGTTCTTCGCGAGCTCGCGAAGCTGCTCGAGGGCGGACTCGAAGTCATCGGTCCCCATGTAATCGGCGTAGCCGCGGAAGCTCGTGTTACGAAAGCCCTGATTCGGCGAATCGGGGCGCGGCTTGCGTAGCCCGCCGAGCCCCTTGAGAAGCTCGTAGCGAAGCCCGAGGGCGGGCAGCGCTGCGGCGAGGGCGTCGGCGTTGAACTGCGGGTTGTGGCGTGAGCGCGGGATCGTGCGGATGTCGACGAGCACCGTGACCTCGAACGACCGCAGCATCGCGACGAGCTCGTCGAGCGTGCGCGTGGAGTGGCCGATGGTGAAGACACCGACGCCCTTCCAGCTCTCGTGACGCCCTGCTTCACTCCGAGAAGTGCGCGGACTCATGTCAGTGGTCTAGCACCAGCGAAGGGCGATGCTCGCGGCGAGCCTTCCCCGTGTCGTCTTGGAGCCCAGTCCTGTGGCGGCCACGGTCTGGCACCCGCACGCGATCGCTAGTAGCGTGAGAGCTGCGAAATCCCTGATGAATAGCCTTCCGAACGACGACGTCGACGACGACGAATACGAAGACGACGATGAGGACGAGGACCCGGAGATTGAAGTGAGAGTTCGCCTTCAGCTGGAGGACTACCTTCACGCCTGGTTCTACGTGCCCTCTTTTCGAACGGTCTGGCAATACATCCTCTTCATGCCGATTGGCTTCGCGCTGATCGTCGTGGGCAGCCCCGCTCCGTGGCGTGAATCGTTGTCCTTCGCGCCCTGGGTGGTCGCTTCCGTGGTGATCGGTGTCGTCGCGGCGTGGCTCTACCGCAATTATTGGGCGGGGGCGTCTTTCAATCGCGTGGGCCCGCGACAGATCGTCTATCGCTTCGACCCGGATGGCATGGAGGTGAGCTCGAGCTTCGGGACACAGCTCTACCCGTGGGATGAAATGGTGGGAGCGGTCGAAAGCCCGCGAGCGCTGCTCGTCTTCCTACACCGTTCACAGTTCTTCCTGGTGCCGAAGCGCTCCTTCAGTGAGCCCGAGTTGGCGGAGGTGGCGGAGTTGCTCGCCACGATCCCCCGTCGCTCGGGTGGGAAGCGGATCCTGCGCGCCGTCGGCATCTGGTTCTTCGTGTGCGCCGTCATTCTCACCCTGCTCGAGGTTCTGCGCGCCTGACCGCTGCCCGGTGTGGCGATGCGAGCCGATCTCGTTCAATCTCTCGTGATGGCCTCCCCGAACGCGAGCAACGATTCGCGCGGAGCAGAGTTTCAGTTTGCCCGAGTGGTCGGAGCTTGGCCGTGGATCGCTCTAGGCTCGTACGTGCTCAGCGCGCTCTCTGTTCGAGCTTCGTTCGGCCGCTGGTCTGTCGTGTATCTGGACAATCCGAGGGGCATGCTCGCAGAGGTCGCGGACGATGTGTCGTTTCTGTCGATCTTCTCGACAGCGGTGGTGGTGCCGGTCGCGCTCGTCAATGTCCTACTCAGGCGCTTCGCCAGCAGGCGACCCATCGTCGACCTGCGCGTCGTGTCAGGGGTTTGCGGCTCACTTGCCTTCTACCTGCTCCTACGAGCCGATCCGCACGGGTACCTCACCTGGCTCTTGGACTGAGCCGACGTGAGTGTTGCAAGTGTGGGCCATGGGATCGCATGCTGAGCCGGGCAGTGCTGCTTTCCGGGGCGCGCGCGGCGGGCGTGGGCGTGCGCTCGCTCTGTGTCGGCACCTGGCGGAGCGCCTTTCTGGCCATGGAGACGGAGTACGTGAGCTTCGAGCCCGCGCGGGCGGCGGCTCTCAAATTGACGAACACGCCGCCGCTCTTCAGCCATTTCGCCGCGACCATCAAACACCGCGCGCTCGGTGAAGCTCGCTTGCTGACGACGTACATCTACTCGTTTCGTGCGCGCCCCCGCTTCTTGGCTCCATTGCTCGAACCGATCCTGCGACGCCTGCTCGACGCGGAGGTTCGCGGGCGGCTCCGGGCGCTCCAGCACTTCCTCGAACGTGGCTAGGTAGGTGGCGAACGCAGTCTCGACTTCCAGGCGTTTGGTCGCGCTTTCGAGTAGATAGGGGCGCGTGCCGTGACCCGACCCGCGACTCTTCTCGAACGCGGGATGGAACACGAGCACCCTCGCCGCCCCGCTCGTCATCTGCTGACGCTTCCGTCGCCCGCGGCTCTGCCTCGACTCGAAGCTCGAGAGGCGGTCCTCTGTCTTCAGTTCGAGGCCCCCTTCGGCGTGTTGGGACGTCCCGGGTCGCCGTTAGCGATCGATCGGGGTCTGGTGCTGGCTTGTTCCGAGGAAGATGTCGGTGCGCCGTTGGATGAAGTTGACGCGTTGCTTCGAGACCTCGTCGATACGAGGGCGCCCTTGGTGGTTCATGCTCCTCTCGGTGTGCCCGTCGAGCTGTACCTGGACGGCCCGAAGACGACCACCTGGACTGCATTCGCTCGTGTCGCCTCGGGAGAGCTGGTGCTGCACGTTTCCGAGAAGCTCGACGTCGGTCGAGCGGTACGTTGAGAAGCCGTGCGGAGGTGGCTCTCCCATTGCCAAGCGCGGCCGGCTACGCGATCCTTCGCGGGCCATGAGCACGCACCATCCCAAGGTTGATGCCTTCCTGGGTCGCGCCAAAGCGTGGCGCGGCGAGATGGAGAAGATCCGGTCGGTTCTCCTCGAGAGTGGGCTCGACGAGGACTTGAAGTGGGGGAAGCCGTGCTTCTCGTTCGAGGGCAAGAACGTGGCGATCCTCCAACCCTTCAAGGCGTTTTGCTCGCTGATGTTCTTCAAGGGCGCGCTGCTCGAGGACACGCACGGGCTGCTGCGTAGGCAGGGTGAGAACACGCAGTCCGCGCTGCGGCTGGAGTTCACCAGCGAGGCCCAGGTGAAGAAGGCCGTGCTGAAGTCGTACGTGAAGCAAGCCATCGCCGTGGAGAAAGCGGGAACCAAGGTCGACTTCAAAGCCAAGCGCGAGCTCGAGCTGCCGGAGGAGCTGACGCAGAGGTTGAAGAAGGACCGCCAGCTGGCGAAGGCGTTCAAGGCGCTCACTCCAGGCCGGCAGCGGTCTTACGTGCTTCACATCACGAGCGCCAAGCAGCCTCAGACTCGGGCTGCGCGGGTCGAGAAGTGTATCCCGAACATCCTCGCCGGCTTGGGCATGAACGAGCGCTGAATCGACGAACTTACTCACGACAGGTGAGCGAGAAACGCTAGAGTACGGGTCGATGGGAGACGTTCCGTGCGCCGCAGCGTGACCATTCTCTCAGCGGCCATGCTGCTTTCGTGCTCCTCCGGCGAGGAGTCCAGCAGTGACTCGGGCATCTACGCTCCTTGCAACGGCGAGCCGGGAGCGTGTGCTCTCTCCCTGGGGGTTGGGGCTGCGGAGGTAGAGTTCTGCGTGTGCACCCACTATTGCAAGGTCGACGCAGACTGCCCGACGCCAGCGACGGGGAGCGCAGTACCGACCTGCGTGCCATTCGGAGACGTGGTCGTCGACGGCCACACCGCATCCTGCTCACTGCCCTGCGACGGGAGCGTGACTTGCCCGGACGGTATGGAGTGTCAGTTTGACCAGTGTCTCGCGCGGATCGATTAGGAATGCCGAACCACGCTTCACTGTCCCAACAAGCGCATCGTCCTTGGCCCCTCCCTCAAGGTGCGTGGACCTGGCGCCAATCGTGGCACGACCTGCTCTTCATGCACTGGCCGGTGCCCGCGTCGACACTCAGAGGGCTCATTCCCGAGAAGCTCGAGCTCGAAGAGTTCGACGGGACGGCGTGGCTCGGCCTCGTGCCGTTTCGAATGACCGGCGTCATGCGTCGGCCGTGGCCCGACCTGCCGTGGGTGTCGGCGTTCCCCGAGCTCAACGTGCGGACGTACGTCACCTTGAATGGGAAGCCCGGCGTCTGGTTTCTGAGCCTGGACGCAGCCAATCGCCTGGCAGTTTGGGCCGCTCGCCGCTTCTTCCACCTGCCGTACTACCTGGCGAGCATGTCTCTCTCCGAGCATGAGGACGGGATCCGGTACCGCTCCGGGCGCCGGAACGCGGAGCTCGTGGCCAAGTATCGCCCCACAGCAGCGCCGTACCTGGCTCAGGCTGGCTCCTTGGAGCACTGGTTGACCGAGCGATACTGTCTGTACGCCGAGGCGCCCGACGGCTCGATCTGGAGGAACGACGTTCACCACCACCCGTGGCCGCTCCAAGCCGCGGAGGTCAGCATCGAACAGAACACGCTCCTCGACGTGCATGGCCTGCCTATCCGTGAGCCGCCGATGCTCCTGCACTTCGCTCGGCGTCTGGACGTGGTCGTCTGGAACGGCGAACGCGTCGCCTAGCTGGTCGCGTTCGCCTTTGCCGTAGGCTCCTGCGAGCATCGCTCGACCGCGTCATCCGAGCCCACTCCGGAGTCCGTGCTTTCAGCCAAGCTTTCGGGACGGTGCGGGTTCCGATCCGGGAGCATTCCTCCCAGTGCTCGTGGTCGTTCGTGCTTCGAGATGGCCTGCCCATCGTCGTGGCGGATCAGCGCAAGCCGCCGACGCTGCCGCCGGGAATCCGCTCTCTCTTCCAGTTCGGAAGCGCGGAGCGCTGTCAAGACAGGTCGGGCAGGGTCTTGGTCGGGTTCGACCGCGGTGAATGGGGGCGGGTCCTTCAGGTGGTATTCGGAACGAGGCGCCCTCAGGAGCGTGCTGCTCGAGAGCAACGTCGTCGCACCCCTCTAGCTCGCGCTCGGCAGGGATCGAACCGCGTACGTGGGCATGCGAGGCAGCGTCGTGGCGGTGCAACTGTCCAAGAAGCCGCCGATTGAAACGTGGTTCTTTCCACCGTGAAATCATCGTTAAGCTGGTGCTCGCCTTTTTCGCCGCGTATCGGATTGATCTGGGCGCGCCCTCGTTAGGCCTCGCCGTCTTGGCCCTCATCTTGCTCCGGCGTCGAGGTTCGAAGCACCGAGCTCGAGCGCAGTCAAACTGATACGTTGGGCCGAAGAGCCATGTGGACGTGCCGAGCGGCGGACAATCCGTTGATTGTGGAGCTCATCGACGGTGCAACCAAGGGGAGCGAGGCGTGGTTCGAGCGTTTGGAGTGCGAGGCAGAGAGCGCGCTGCATGGCAAGGTGTTGTGCGTCTGCGCTGGAGCCGTCATTGCGCGGCGTGCGCTGGTCGCGGAACCTGGGTCCCCATTGTCCGAGCAGGCTCTGGCACTCCTGGAAGGGTGGATCGACGAACCCACCGAGGCACGATTCGCCCACATCGCAGCGCTGCTGTTCGGGGATGACGGTGGGGGACCGCAGCCGGAACTCGATGAGATTGCGTGGTGGGCGCTTCGTGTCGCCACCTCCTCAGTCGGAAACTTCGAGGCCGGGTGGGCGCTCGGTGCGCTCTGCGACGTCGCGCTGAACCGAGGCCTCGCTTTCGAGGAGGTGCGAACCCACGGGCTTGCTGCCGTCAGGGAGCGACTGAAGTGAGGAGATCGGCACCCAGCGTCTACGACCCGGGTTAGGATGGCAATGATGTCGAGCCCCGTTGAGATCGCCGTAGAGACCTACATTCGCGCGGTTTGCGAAGCCGATCGTGGCGCCCGAGCGGCGCTGCTCGAGGCGTGCATCGCCGACGACGTTCGTATGGTGACCCGCAGTCGGGAGATCCGAGGTCGCGCCGAATTGGCTGCAGATCTCGAGCGCTTCCTCGCCGATCCACGGGTGCTGCGCATACGAATGGTGAGCGCGGTGGACGCGAAGGGCACGACGTTTCGCTATCGCGCCGTCGCCGACTTTCGCGACGGTACGAGCGTCGAGTCGTTCGACGCCGGCGAGATCGACGAGAGCGGTCGCATCTCACTCATCCTGACGTTCACCGGTCCACTCGCTGAAGCGCCTGAGCTAGCAGACGGACGCCAAGCAGGGGCGTGATGGGTCCAAGGTGAAGGGAAGTAGCCGCTCCGATCCCGTGGCTGAGTACCAGCGAGCTCGTGGGGTTCTCGCAGGGAGAGCCGTGTCCGAGGATGCTCCTGCGCTCGCGAAGATGCTGAAGATCATCCTCTCGCCCGAGGAGGGAACGGATGTGGAGATCTCCGCGGCAGGGTTTTCGGTTCGGTTCGCGCACTGCGCAAAGCCGTCACTCTACTTCTCGGACCTTGCAGCACCGACGCTTCAGTCATTGCTACGCCGCGGTGGGGTCTCGAACGGTGCGAAAAGCCTGGCGTTTCGAGTAGGCGGAGCCTTCGGCGATGGCCCACGTTGGCTCTGGCTCCGCGCCGACGATGACGCCATCCGAGTTTGGGTGAGGCCTGCCGGTGACGGCGGTCCCCCGCCTGAGGCTCAGGATGACTTGCCGGCGCCGCTGCCACTCCCTCTTCGACAAGTGGCGACGCTACCACTTGCGATGGATTGTCCCCATTGCAAGGTGGCATCGACGGCGTGGCGCTACGTCGGCTCGGCGTTCATCTGTCGGAAGTGCGGACGCTCGTTCGTCCCGGATCCGAAACTCTTGGCGGACGCACACCTCGTCGACGAGAGCGGCCAATCTGGTCCCTAGCTTGGACCGACGAGTGCGCTTCACAGTCCCCGACGCCCTGATCAGGAGCTTGCCCGAGCGCTGGGGCCGCGCGCTGGACGAGATCGAGCGAGAGTACGACGCGGTCATTCTCGACGGCGGGCTCGGTACGGCTCTCTATCTCACGCGCGACGGTCGCGTGATCGTCGACGGCACCGGATGGGACGAGCTCGGTGTCCGAGAAGCCACTCGTGAGGAGGCGTTCACTGCGCTCGTCGTGGGCGCTCGAAAGACGGGAGAGTCGGGGCTGCTCGCTCTTCTCCCGCCGCGGCCAGCCAATGCGCTGGATTGTCGCGATTGTGGTGCCACAGGGTGGCGCGAGCTCGGTGAGGAGCGTCGTTTCGTCTGCGCGACCTGTGGAGGAGTGGGATGGCTCGACCCGTGAAGCGAAAGGCGCGGTGATGCGAGAAGCGGTCGGAGCCGAGTCCAGGCAAGGTTCCGAGCGGCTCGCGACTTCTCGATGCCTCAGTGCTACTAGCGTGGTCCTTGGACTCGCTATTCGAGAAGCTGGAAAGCGGAAGCACCGGGATTCGTCTCTACGGCATCGCGCCGCCGAAGTTGGCGACGGAGCCCGAGCGGGTGCGCGAGATCGCCGATCAACAGGTGGCGCGACTGCGTGCGCTCGCGCCCGACGGGCTGGTCGTCTACGACATCCAGGACGAGCCGGGCCGCGGAGGTCAGGCACGCCCGTTCCCGTTCTTGCCCACGGTCGACCCCGAAGTTTACGCGGGCGACGCGCTCGCGGAGCTCGCGATTCCGAAGATTGTCTACCGGTGCGTGGGCGCGCAGCCGCGCGAAGTCTTCGCCCGTTGGATCGACACGGTGCGGGCGGAGCAGGGCCGTCGCCTCGGCGTGTTCGTCGGCGCGCCGCGGGGGCGCCCGCATCCCCCAGGCTTGCCGCTGACGGAAGCGTACGAGCTTGCCCGCTCTGCGCCCAACCTGGTCCTCGGCGGGATCGCGATCGCGGAGCGTCACGTCGCGAAAGAGGACGAGCATCGGCGCATGCTGGCGAAGCAAGATCAGGGCTGCCGCTTCTTCATCACCCAAGCGGTGTATGACGCCGGTTCCACCAGGTCCTTGCTCTCCGACTACTCGCTGTTGCTGCAAGCGAGCGGACGCGCTCCGGCTCCGATAGTGCTCACGTTCTCGCCGTGCGGTTCGGTGCGTACGCTCGAGTTCATGAAGTGGCTCGGCATCTCGTTCCCGCGCTGGCTGGAGAACGAGCTCCGCCACTCTCCCGACACGCTGGAGCGCTCGATCGAGTTGTGCGAGCGGGTCTTTGTCGACGTGCAGGACTACGCGCGCGAGAAGCACTTGCCCATCGGCATCAACGTCGAGAGCGTCTCGATTCGAAAGTCCGAGATCGAGGCGTCGACGGAGCTGTTTCGCCGCTTGAGCTCTCGTTGTGCAGGCTGAGGGAGGAAGAGCATTGTCGGGGCCTTCCTCTCGTCAGACTCTCGAGCTTGCCGCCCATCTTGGCGACACCGATGCGATGCGCTCGCTTTCGATGAATCGGGTCGATCCCGACGGCTTCGAGGCTTGGGCCTGGAAGTTCAACGAGTTCGGAAGAGAAGCGATGCTCCAAGCCGCCTTGGTCGCGGCGAACATGGCCTTGCTCGGCGCGCTATGCCTGATCCGCTGGACGAGCTAGAGCTTCAGTCGAGACTTGCTGCGGGTCCAGCTCTGCACGTCGTTCAAGCGTTCGCGTACGCGTGTCGAGCATCAGGGATGGATGCAGTGCAACTTCGTGCGAAGCTTCGTGAATCCTTGTTGTGATGAAGTCGAAGACGCAGTCACCGCATCACGTGCAGCTCTTCGTCGGCGCAGGTCCGTTCGGAGTTAGCGCTTTCGCAGGCCAATGCGAAGTAGATCGGCAATAGCGAATACGGTTCGTAGTTCGAGCGTTCCCCCTTTCGAGATGTCACGGGCGTTCATCCGGTTCTTGGCGATCACGGCGTCGGTCGCCGGATGCGAACGTGGCGTCCCGCAACGGACCGAAAGGAGTCGGAGTTCAGTCACCGCGTCGGCCAGTGTGGTGCCGAGCGCGTCGGCGACCGCGCCCCCGAGTCTACGAGCAACGCTAGCGCCGGTGATCGAACGCTGGGTGCGAGCTCAGAACGAAGGCAGCATGGCGCGATACCGGGAGCTCTACGCGCAGGATTTCACCGGCGTGAAGCGAGTCGGCGATCAGGCGGCCGAGATGGGCAGGGAAGCGTGGTTGGAGGACAGGCAACGACTCTCTTTGAAGACGCCTCGAGTCGAGATTTCCGATCTTCGCTTCTATGCGAAGGGGGACGTGGTCGTCGCGGAGTTTCGCCAGAAGTGGACGACCGCGAGCTTCGCCGACGAGGGTACCAAGCTTCTAACTCTGCTTAAGCGAAACGACGCGTGGCAGATCGTGCGCGAGGCAATGTCGTCCTCGAGGGTGCTCTCCGAGGAGGAGCGCGCGAGCGCGTCGGGTGGGACCGGTCAATGTGAGAGCTTGGAGCTGAACCTCGATCAACGGGAGCGCGCCGGGGAGCTGTGGCGGTTCGCGGATATCAGCGGGGGCTTCGGTCCGGCGAAGTGGGCCAAGGTGTCCTCGTGGGAAGAGGCCAAGAAGAAGGCGCCGGACGGAGAGGTCTGGTTGTCCGCGACAGTGGTATCGGACGGAGAGTGGTTGCTCGCTTTCACCTCGGACTTCGGCCGGACGGGAGATTCCGCCGTTCTCACCGAACAATGCTACCGGGCGAACGGTAGCCTCGCGAAGCTCGAGGATGCCTTTCGAACTTTCAACACGGGTCGCGGTCTCGGCGAAGACGTGCGCATCAAGGTCTTCGATGAAGAGGGAAAGCTCCGCTTCACCACCAGGAAGACGTACCTGATGGAGACAGGGGCGCCGCTGGATCCCGGTGAAATGATGGGAGAGGCCGCGTCGGCGCCCAACCTGCGCGTCTCGTCGCTCCCCTACTTCACGCTGCTGCCGGAGGAGGTACGGAGCCGATACGGGGTGGATGGAGCGGCTTCGCGTCAGCTTGGCCGATAGACCACGCGGAAGCGCTCGCACACCACCAGCATGTCTTCGGAGAACTGGCGGCCCGCGCTGGCAGCCT
>JAEZYO010000113.1 GCA_023419055.1 Pseudomonadota bacterium
CTGCGAGGTCACGTGGTAGTGGACCTCGGGGTTCGCGGGGTTCTCGAACTGCTGCGGCATGAACGAGTCGGGAGTCGAGGCCAGGAGCTCGCGCGCCTTGGCGATCGCGCCGTCCATCTGCTGCTCCTCGGGGGTGAGCACGAGCTTGGCCCCGAACGACTGCAAGAGCTGGCGGCGCTCGAGGCTCATGCTCTCGGGCATGGTGAGGATGCACTTGTAGCCTCGGCTCGCGCAGACCAGGGCGAGGCCGATTCCCGTGTTGCCGCTCGTCGGCTCGATCACGGTGCCGCCCGGCTTGAGGCGACCGTCGCGTTCCGCCTGATCGATCATCGCGAGGCAGATGCGATCCTTCACCGACCCGCCCGGATTCATGGACTCGAGCTTGCCGAAGACGCGAGCGCGGGGCGCTTCCTGGCCGAGCCGCCGGATCTCCACGAGCGGCGTGTCCATGATGAGATCGAGCACGTTGCCGTAGATGAGGCGGTGCTGCTTGATCGGGCGCAGGCCCTTCGAGTCGGCGGTCGCGTTAGATGACGTAGACATAGCGTTGCGCTCCGGGCTTCCTGAGCCCTAGCTGTTCGGCGCGGGTACAGATGTCGGCGATGGTAACGGCGTCGAAGCAGGCCTCGACGCTCGAAGACAGATCGCGGAAGATGGCTTCGGTCACGCGGCGCGTGTCGCTCACCGGTTGTGCTCGGCGGGCGCTGCCCTCGCGTTCGCCGAGCATGATCGGCCCCTCGAGCGCGCGCACCACGTCACCCAGCCGGATCTCCGCGGCGCGCCGCGCCAGGCTGTACCCACCTTGCGGGCCGCGCTTCGACCCGACGATCCCGGACCGCTTCAGGTCCTGAAATATCTGTTCGAGGAAGCGCGGAGGGATGTTCTGCCGCTCGGCGATGTCCTTCACCTGGGTCGGGCGCCCCTCGTTGTAGAAAGCGATGTCGAACAACGCTCGCACGGCATAACGGCCCTTGTTCGACAGCTTCACGGCACGTCTACATGTATTCCCTCATCGGATTTGTCAAGAACCCCTCCTAGAGCCCTGGAATTGAGGGGTTACGTGAGACTCAAGGCTCGGGCCGTCAGCCCGTTTCGACGGGTTCCCGGTCCTCGGCGTCCGGCGGCTCCGGGCCCTCGCCACCGCCCTTTTCGCTCGAGCCTTCCTGTGAGCTCGCGAGCGTCGCCTCCGGCGGCGTGCTCCCCGGCGTCGAGATCGCGTGTGAGCTTTCACTTTCCAGCGCGCCGGCCTCCGAGGAAATCGGGATCTTGCGAGCGTGAGCGCCGGCGCCTTTCGGGATCGTCACTATCAGGACACCCTGCTCGAACTTCGCCTTGATGCGGCCGAGATCGATCCCGGGCGGGAGCTGAATCGAGCGCGCGAAGCTACCGTAGCTTCGTTCGACGTATTCCATCCCTCGAGTCGTCTTGTGCTCCTCGCGCCGCTTCTCGCCGCGGATCGTGAGCATGCCTTCTTCGAGGCGCAGCTCGACGTCTTGGGAGCGCATCCCCGGAAGCTCGGCGCAGAGCTTGTATTCGCTGTCGAGCTCCACGACGTCGAGCTTCGGCCTGAACTCGTCCGGTGCGGGCCCGTGCTGGCTCGTCGAAACCCCGCCGAACAGGCTGTCGAAGAGCTGGTCGATGTCGCGCCGCAGGTCCCAGAGCGGACGCGAAATTTGGTTTGCCATCGGTTCGTGCCTCCTTTGACGACGAACCGGACGTGCATCAGGTAGGCCAGAAAACCCCGAGCGCAGCGCCCCAGAGGGCCGGCGGACACTCGCGATTCGGTGAGCGAGGTCGCCCCCGAGCTCCCGAGAAGTCGTGTCATCACGTCACAATGAGGCCACTCGGGACCAGGCTTGCGCGCCGCGCCGCGAAAGGGAATGCTCCGGCCCCATGAGTGAGCGCGCATCGAACAAGCGGGTCGCTTCCGAAACCATCCTGGCGCTCCTCGCCGGACTCGCCATCGCGGGCTGCGAGAAGAAGCAGGAAGCCGCTCCCGAGCCGCCGGCCGCCGCCGACAACGCGGCCCCGGCACCCGCGGCGAGCGGAGCTCCCGCCGACGCCAAGGTCGAGGCCAAGGAGGTCCCGGCCGCAGCGGCTTCTGCCAGCGCGAAGCCGAAGCAGGAGAAGGCCGGAAAGTGTACCTCCGGCGGCTGCGCCCCGGGTCAGTGCGGGGCGAACGACTAAGCGCTCATCCTCGGCGCTTCGTAGAGCGCCTGCAGGCGCGCGCCGTAACGGTCGAGCACGTTACGGCGCTTCACCTTGAGCGACGGCGTGAGCATGCCGTTGTCGGTGGTGAAGTCCTCGGTGGTGACGATGATGTCCTTCACGCGTTCGAAGGACTTGAAGCCGCTCGAGTACTTCTTCAGCTCTTCTTTCAGGAGCTCGAGCACCCGGGGGTCCGTCGTCAAATCGGTGAGCTGATGCCCCTGATCCGCCGCCCAGCGCTTGACCGCGTCCGTGTCCGCGACGACGAGCGCGACGTTGTGCGGGCGATTCTCTCCGAAGACCATCACGTTCAAGATGTAGGGCGAGAGCTTGAGCTGCTCCTCGAGCGGTGAGGGGACCACGTACTTGCCGTTCTCGAGCTTGTACTGCTCTTTGATGCGCCCCGTGATGTAGAGGTAGCCCTCCTCGTCGAGGTACCCCATGTCGCCCGTCTTGAGGCCGCCGTCCGGGGTGAAGGCGGCTGCGTTCTCGTCGGGGCGGTTGTGGTAGCCCACCATCACGTTGTCGCCGTAGACGATGATCTCGCCGTTCTTCGGATCGCCGGTCACCTTGGTGTCGATGACGATGCGCACGCCGGGCAGCGCCTGGCCGACGGTGCCCATCTTGCGGTGCCCGTGGCGGTTCGCCGCCACCACGGGGGCCGCCTCGGAGAGCCCGTAGCCCTCGAATACGGTGATGCCGAGCGCGTCGACGAACTCTCCGACCTCGCGACTGAGCGCAGCGCTCCCGGACACCGCGAACCTCAGGCGCCCCCCCATGCGGCCACGGATCTTCTTGAAAATGAGCCTGTCCGCGAGCGAAAGGGCGATGTTCTCGAAGGCCCCGAGCGGCTCGCCCTTGGAGCGCTTGTTGGCGGCGGCGACGCCGGCGCGGAACAGCGCGCGGATCGGCGCGGGCTTCTCCGTCATCTGCTTGTTCACGCCGTCGTAGATGCGGTTGAAGATGCGCGGCACCGCGATCAGAACGGACGGCTTCACTTCGCCGAGGTTCCCGACCAGGTTCGGGATCTCGTCGTTCAGCGCGATCGACATGCCCTGACTCATGAGGGAGTAGAGCTCCGCGGTTTGGCCGAAGGAGTGCGCCCAGAACAGGAACGCGAGCGATCGGTCCTCGGGCGTGATTTCGTAGAGCCCGTCGATGGCGTTCACGTTGGCGCAGAAGTTCTTGTGCGTCAAAAGCACGCCCTTCGGCTTGCCCGTCGTGCCGGAGGTGTAGATGTAGCCTGCGATCTCGGTCGGCTCGGGCTCTTGGACCGGTACCGGCGCCGCCTTGCCCTTGTCGACGAACGCGGCGTAGGAGTGCGCGTCGCTCGGCGCGAGGTGAAGCCCGATCACGTGCTCGAGCGAAGGCATTTCGCGCTTCTTCGCGATCAGGTGGTCGTACACGGCGGCGGTCGCGGCGAACACGACCTTCGCCCCGCAGTCGTTCAGGATGAACACCCACTCGTCCGGCGCTTGCTGTTCGTACATGGGCACGAAGGCTGCGCGGAGGCCGTAGGTCGCGAACGCGGCTGCGGCCCACTCGATGCGATTGTTCGAGACGATCGCCACGCGGTCACCGGGGCCGACACCGAGCGCCGCGAGGCCACCGCGCGCGTCGTCGGTCCTGGAGCGAAACTCACCGAAGCTGATGAAGCGCCAGGTGCCGTCGACTTTCGTCCCGAAGAGCTCCTTGTCGGCGTACTTCTTCGTCGTGCGATCCCAGAGGTCGACCAGGGTCTTGAAGTCTTGTCCCATGAGGTTGTCCGGCGGAGGCTCGCCGCGCGGGCGAGCGAGAGCGACTCTCTCTAGTGTGACCGCGGCGAAGCGGCTGCGTGGGTGGGGACCCCGCGGAAATCACTTTCGCGGAGCGGGCGGGGTGGGGCGTGCCGCCCCGAGGAAAATGCCAGGGCGCTGACCGGTTCCGACCGGTCCGTGCTCGAGGGAATCTAGGAAACGCGGGGCGGTAGGGTCAACGGAAAGAAAAATGCTAGAGATTCGGCCCCGCCGGGCAAAATTGCCCGGGCTCCCACGCTCCACATGCGAAGTTATAGCGTCGTCACGTTCGGCTGTCAGATGAACCAGCACGACTCCGAGCGAATCGGAGAAGTCCTGAGGGCGGCCGGCTACACCGACGTCCCGGAGCCCGCTCACGCGGATCTCGTCGTCCTCAATACTTGCAGCGTGCGTGAGAAGGCGGAGCAAAAGCTCCGCAGCGAAGTCGGACGGCTCGGTCTCCTCAAGCGCGAGCGGCCGGAGCTCGCGATCGTGGTGGCGGGCTGCGTGGCCCAGCAAGAAGGGCAACGGCTGCTCGAACGCCTGCCGCAGATCGACATCATCCTCGGGCCCGACAACATCCCGGAGCTCCCGGGACTGTTGGCCGATCTCGAGCTCGGGGGTGTCCCAAAAGTACACACGGAATTCGATACGACTTCCCCCTACTTCCTGCCCGCGCAGCCGGAGCCCGGGCGGCAGGGAGCGACCGCGTTCGTCACCGTGATGAAGGGCTGCAACGAGCGCTGCACGTACTGCATCGTGCCTTACACCCGCGGTCCCGAGCGCTACCGACCTGCGCGTGAGATCGTGAGCGAGATCGAGCGCCTGGTCGCGGCGGGCGTGAAGGAGGTGACGCTGCTCGGGCAGACGGTGAACAGCTACCGGGATCCGGAAGCGTCGCTCGCCCCCGCGCCCGAAGCCGGGAATGCGGGGTGGCTCCACACCCGGAGCTCGCAGTCCGCCGCCGACGAGAGCGAGTTCGCCGCGTTGCTCCGGCTCATCGCCGAGCGCGTCCCCGACCTCTTGCGCCTGCGGTACACGAGCCCGCACCCGCGCCACCTCACGCGCTCACTGATCGCGGCCCACCGCGATCTTCCGCTGCTCGCGCGCCACGTGCACCTGCCTGTCCAATCCGGCAGTGATCGCTTGCTGAAGCGCATGCTGCGCCGCTACACGGCGGCCGAGTACCGCGAGCGCATCGCCGCCCTGTGCGAGGC
>JAEZYO010000179.1 GCA_023419055.1 Pseudomonadota bacterium
CCTGCGTGAAGAGGCTCGAGCGTTCCTGATCGAGAAGCGCGGCGGTGCGGCCCTCGGCGATCGCCTCCTCGAAGCGCTCTCGCGCCTCTTCTCGACGCGCGATCTCGCCGACGATGCGCCGCTCTCCGACGCTGAACGCGAACGCAGATACCGCTGCGTCGGCGGGCAGCGGCAAGGAATACGTGACCTGCAAGGCTTCTGCGTAAAGGTTCGCGAAGCGCTGCGTGAGCTTCACGCGCGCGAGCCCGCCCCGAGCTTCCACGTCGAGACGAGCGCTCACGAGAGGCAGGTGCTCGGCGCAAGTAGGCTTTGCAGTTGCTGCAGAGTGAGAAGGGATAAGGCGATCGATGACGTTCATGAGCGGACCTCCGTTCTTGTCGTGAGGTCAACGAACGAGCGCTCCACCGGGTGACAAACTTTACAAAAACCACAATCCTTACCGAGAGTTGCAGGACCCCGCGCGCACCCTACCGCCAGGCAGGCCCTCCTTCGCTTCGGTCCGGCGCTTCTGACCTACACGCGGTACTCACCCGTGCGCTCTCGTACGAGTCGAGAGCTCGGCGCGACGCTCTCGCCGCGACTCATCGTCTGGCTCAACCAGCTTCACTGCCGCGGGTGCACTCGCGTTCAGGATTCACACGAGCGTTGCGCGCGCCGGCATACGCCCGATGTGGGAGCTCTTCACAGGGCCGCTCGATTCCGTTCGCTCGCGAACGTCGTCGAGGCGCGCTCTCAGATGAAGAACGGCGCTGTTTCCGAGCCACATCAGCGATCTGTCGCCTCACTGCCGAACTGTGCGCACGAACGCCGAAGAGTGCGCGGGGCCCGCGAACGGTGTGCACGAAACCGAGTTGTACGCGCGCTCGCGAGGGTGAACACACTCGGTCCCCGCCTGTTCACATCAGCGCTGATTTCCCGCTGAATTACTTGAAATCAAGCAGCAATAAGTGTTTGTCCGAGTGCGTGAAATCCTGTAACGATTGTTGAGAACTGCGCGAGGATCAATTTCACAATGAACGTTCGACAAGGTTGGTGGTCCGGTTCGAGTCGTTGGTTGATGGGCTCAATACTCGGCGTGTGCGGCGTTGCTGCCTGCTCTGCGCCGGAGGCCGGAGATGGGGACGTTCAATCGGTCGAGCAAGCCTCGAGCAAGGACAAGGGCCACGGCCACGGCCACGATCGCGACCAGGATCGAGACCATCGCCGCGATCGCGGCTGGGACCGTGACTGGGACCGTCACCGAGACTGGGATTGGGACCGCGGTCGCGACTGCCGTGACGACGACGAAGACAAGGTCGTCGCGGCGGGCTGCGGCTACGAGCTCACGGTCGAGAAGCACTCCAGCAACAAGCACGGCTACCTCGCGAAGGCCGAGCTCAAGAACAAGGACGGCGCCGTCGGTACGAGCTTCGAGCTCTTCCTCGACGTGGACGGCGGCGAGATCAGGAACGGCGAGCAGGCGGTCTTCACCGAGGTCGAGGGCGGCTACACCGTCACCGAGCCGAAGAAGCTCAAGAAGCTCAAGAAGGGCGACGAGCACAAGTTCCAGTTCCAGGGCAAGGGCAGCTTCGACGTCACGCCCCACGTCATCTCGGTCAACGGCGTGAAGTGCGACCCCCAGGCGCCGACCGTCAGCCTCGACGCGAGCGACGACTTCATCACGTCGAACGACACCCTCACGCTCACGGCCACCGCGGCGGACAACGTCGCCGTTCAGAAGGTCGTCTTCACGCAGGACGGCGAGGTGATCGCCGTCGACAGCGAGGCGCCTTACGTCCTCGAGGTCGACGTGACCTCCGCGCTCAACGGTCGTCACGTGTACGCCGCGACCGCGCACGATCCTTCGGGCAACACCACGACGTCGAACAGCGAGCGCCTGCTCGTCGCCATCGACAACAAGTTCCTCGGCACCGCCACGGACGGCGCGCCGGACTACACGCACCTGCTGAGCTACTTCGACCAGATCACCCCCGGCAACGCCGGTAAGTGGGGCTCGGTCGAAGCGACGCGCGACAGCATGAACTGGACCGCGCTCGACACCGCTTATCAGTTCGCGAAGCAGAACGGCCTCCGCTTCAAGATGCACACCATGGTCTGGGGCCAGCAGCAGCCCGGCTGGATGAGCTCGCTCAGCCCGGCCGAGCAGCGCGCGGAGATCGAGGAGTGGTTCGCGGCGGTCGCGGAGCGCTACCCCGATCTCGAAATGATCGATCTCGTGAACGAGCCGCTGCATGCCCCGCCGGCCTACGCGGAGGCTTTGGGCGGCGCCGGCGCCACGGGCTGGGACTGGCTCATCACGGCGTTCGAGCTCGGTCGCCAGTACTTCCCGAACGCGGAGCTGATCCTCAACGACTACAACATCCTGGTCCTCCCGCAGTTCACGAACGACTACCTGAACCTCATCAACCTGCTCAATGATCGCGGGCTCATCGACGGCATCGGCGAGCAGGCGCACTTCCTCGAGACGGCGGACATCTCGGTCGTGGCGGCGAACCTCGACGCCCTCGCGGCGACGGGCTTGCCCATCTACATCTCCGAGCTCGACGTCAACTACGCGAACGACGCGCGTCACGCGAACCGCTTGAAGGATCTGTTCACGCTGTTCTGGAGTCACCCCTCGGTCGTGGGCGTGACGCACTGGGGCCACGAAGAGGGCCGCATGTGGCGCACCGACGCGCACCTCGTCAACATCGACGGCACGCCGCGCCTGGGCCTGGAATGGATGATGTGCTTCACCTCCGGCCAGCAGAACTGCACGGTCCCGCCCTACGTGCCGCAGCCCCGCATGGGCGACTCGGCGGGCCTCACCCTACAGGCTGAAGACTTCGACGAGGGCAGCGGTCTGATCGCGCTCGGAGACGTCGTGGCTTACACCGACGACGGTGACCACGAGCGGTTCGATCGCGTGGTCTTCCAGGACAGCTGGGACACGGTCGCGATCCGTTACGCCAAGGGCAGCACGCAGCCGTCGAGCGCGACCATCCACCTCGACAGCCTGGACAATCCAGCCGTGGCGACGGTGGCGCTGCCGCCGACCGCCGGCTGGGGCACCATGGCCACGCAGTCGGTGTCCTTCCCGGCGACGAGCGGCGAGCACACGGTGTTCGTGAAGTACCACGGCGGCTTCGGCGTCGGTAACATCGACTCGATCGCCTTCTCGTCCTCGGCGCTCGGCCCGAACATCATCGCCAACGGTGACTTCGAGCAGAACGCCAACGGCTGGTACAGCTGGAACGGGACGGTCTCGACCACCACGACGAGCGCGCAGAAGGGCTCGTCGGCGCTCCTGGTGTCGAATCGGCCGGGCAACGGCCCGGCGGCGACCACCATCACGAGCGCGGTCACGCCCGGAACGAGCTACCAGGTGAGCTTCTGGGTGTCGATCGCCAACGCGGCGACCGCCAACGTCAACATCACTCAGAAGATCCGCTGCGACGGCGGCTCCGATCAGTACAGCTGGCTCGTCGCGCCGACCGCGGTGCAGCAGGGTCAGTGGGTCGAGCTCAAGGGCACCCTCGCCATCCCGAACTGCGCGCTCAGCGAGGTCACGATCTACGCCGAGGGCCCGCCCGCCGGTGTGGACCTCCTGGTCGACAACGTTACCGCGCGCGCCCCGAACGTGGTCAACCTCATCCCTGACGGCACCTTCGAGTCGAGCCAGGGCGGCTGGTTCAGCTGGGACGGCACGCTGTCGACCACCACCGCTCGCGCTCACGGCGGCTCGCGCAGCTTGCTCGCCACGAACCGCGCGGGCAACGGCCCGGTGGCGCGCAGCCTGATGGGCCTGATCGAACCGAACAAGTCCTATCAGGTGAGCTTCTGGGTGAGCATCGGGAACGCGGCGACCGCCAACGTCAACCTCACGCGCAAGTTCACCTGCCAGGGCCAGGGAGACAGCTACTCCTGGGTCGTGAACCCGACCGCCGTCACCGACGGCAGCTGGGTCCAGCTGAGCGGTACGCTCGCGGTGCCCGACTGCACCCTGACTGACGCGCTCATCTACGCGGAGGGCCCCGCCGGAGGCGTGGACATCTACGTCGACGACGTGTCCCTCACGAAGTAACGCGCGGCTCGCCAGTCTCGCCAGTATTGAAGAGGACCGCTTCGGCTCGACGCCGAGGCGGTCCTTTTCGCATCGAGCGCGTGACTACTTGGGCCCCACGCCGGCCTGGAGCGCCGCCTGAAGGCCCGCCGTCGCGTCGAGCTCGTACTCGTACACGGGCGTGAAGCCGTTGCCGCTGCCGGTCTTGTTGCCGGTGCTGTTCGTGAAGTCGTTGCCCTCGGCCTTGAGTGTCCCGTTCTGCGAGACCTGGAGCGGGTTGTTCACCCCCGCGTAGACGTTGTTCTGGACCAAGAGCTTCGCGTCCTGCCCGGCGTTCGTGCAGTAGCTGTTACCGGTCGAGGTGTAGAGGTTGTTGAAGACGTGGATCTGCCCGCGACGTGAGCGCGGCATGCGTTGATCGACGTTCTGAGCCCACCAGCAGTGGTGATAGGTGACGTTCAGCTTCCCGGGGTCGCGCTCGTCGGTGTCGCTCGAGCCGATCAGGTTCGAGAAGCGGTGACCGCTCGCTCCCGCGTCGGGATCGGTGCGCTTGGTCGAATAGCTGAACTTGGTCCAGGAGACCGTGACGAAGTTGGCTCCGCCGGTGATGTCCAGGTTGCCGTCGGAGCCGTCCGACACGTCGAGGTGATCCACCCAGACGTGGTGCGAGCCGTCACCGATGGTGATGGCGTCGGCCCCGCCGCTGCAATCCGAGGGGCTGTCGCTGCAGTTGTTCCCGATCATCCTGAAGTTCCGCAAGATCACGTTCGACGCGTTGCTCACGCCGATGTGGCCGTGGATCTCCGCGCCGCAAATGCCGATGACGGTCTTGTTCGAGCCGATCCCGAAGCTGCCGGTGATCGAGCCCGAGACGTGGATCACCTTCGGGTCGTTCCCCTTGATCGCGCCGGCGAGCTCGTCCGCGTTCGTGACCACGATCGGCGTAGCGTTGCCGCCGCCCGTCGTACCGCTGCCCTCGGTCGCCCAACCCACGAGGGTGCTGGGCGGTGGCGGGGTCGTGCAGTCACCCGCTCCACCGCTCCCGGCAGCACCGCCCGAGCTGCTCCCGCCCGAGCTGCTCCCGCCCGAGCTGCCGCCAGCGGAGCCACCCTCGGAGCTGCCAGCGCTGCCACCCGAACCGGCGCTTCCACCCGAACCGGCGCCGCTCGAAGCGCTCCCGCCCGCTCCTCCGGAACCACCGCTCGCGCTCGTCCCGGCCGTCGCGCCGCTGCCGCCGGCGTTGCCAGAGCCGCTGCTGCCGCTCGCCCCCGCGAAGCTCTGCGAGCCGGCCGCGCCGCCGTCGCCAGGTGGCTCGTCCGAAGATCCGCAGGCCAGGCTGAGGGCGACTCCGGCCATGGCAAAGACAATGACGGGGGAGCGTAAGTGCTGGGGTTTGAAGGTCGATTTCATCTGGTACCGGTTCCAATTCAGGGGCGCGAAGGCACGAGCGATCGTCCGCGGCGTTCAATCGTCAGTTCGGGTTCCAACCACCGAGCACGGTCGCCTTGTCGCGCATGCTCGCCGCCTGCTGGGCGCTGATCTGCGTCGACCCCGCGGCGCGCCCGCTGGTGTTGATCAGGCTGCCGGAGCTGTTCTTGCTCTGGTACTCCCAGAACCTGAGCGACGCCGGGGGCGAGCCTCCCGTGATGGTCCAGCCGGCGCTCGAGATGTGGCTCCCGATCTCGCAGTTGACGTAGGCGACGTGGCTGCCCGGGTACGCGCTCGCGTCGATTCGCGCGAGCACGCTGCCGGTGATGCCCGGATCGCTCGTGATGCGCGAGTCGACGAAGACGTAGCCGTAGGCGCCGGCGGCGTTCCGCGACTGAACGATGTAGCCGTTCCGCCCCACCGTCTTGATCTCGCACTCGTTGAAGTAGGCGACGCCGTTGCCCCAGATGAAGTCCACGTTGCCTGCGATGAAGCAGTTGTCCGCATAGAGCCGGCCGGACCAGAGCAGCGTGTCCTGCAGGCTCAGGATGTCGGCGTCGCGGATGATGCACTTGTCGCAGTTCTGCAGGCGCAACGCCTCCGCCTGCGACCCGCCCTGCGGCGTCAGGTTGTGGATGGTCAGGTTCTCGACCACGAGCCCGTTCGCGTTGTCCGCCCCCACGAGCGCCCGGATCTTGGTCCCTGCGTTCAGGTTGTTGTTGTTGACCCCCGACAGGATCGTCTGCTTCCTGTCAGCACCCCTCAGGGTGATATTCTGCTTCCCGGAGAAGTAGACCACGCCGTGGTACGTGCCGGGACCGATGTCGATGGTGGTCGGAGCCTGGTTGGCGTTCGGTACGGCGTCGAGCGCGCCTTGCGGCGAACAGAAGTCGCCGGTTCCGTCGAGCGCTACCGTGAGCGAGGTCGTGCTGCTCGGCGCTCCCGCGAAGGTAGTGAACGTCCACGCCTCGGGGTCCGAGATAGAAAAAGGCGCGTTGCCCGGGCCGACGATCGCTCCCGAGTCCACGGTGACGAAATAGGTCTTGCCGTAGCCGAGCGCGTGCGACTCGAGCTTGACGACCACGTCGTTCCCGTCGACGTAGACCGGGCGCTGCAGGTTGAAGGAGAGGCCGCCGATGGTGTCGCTGATCGTCATCGCCGCGAAGTCGACGCTCGCGACAGGGCTCCCGGGCGAAGCGGCGTCGAAGACCTTGACGCTGCCCGAGCTCCCGAGCGCGGGCACGCCCGAGAACGAGAGCCGCAGCGGCGGATCCGGGCAGGTGTCGACGGCGCCCGGCAGCGGGAAAAGATCCGTCACGCCGTCGGGCAGATCGACCGGGACCCCTCCGCTCCCTCCTCCGTTTCCTGAAGCTCCACCCGTGCCGGAAGCTCCGCCCGCTCCTCCAGCGCCGGCTCCGGCCACGGTGCCTCCGGCTCCAGCCGCGCCACCTCCCGCTCCGGCCGCGCCACCGCTCGCCGGCGAGCCGGAGGAGCCTCCGCTCGCGCCGGTCGTGCCCCCGCTCGCGGACGAGCCGCCACCCTGCGCTTGAGTACCAGCCGCCCCGCCCGAGCCCGACGTGGCGCCTCCAGTCGAGTTGGCGCCGTCTCCGGGCGAGCCTTCACTGCAGGCGAGCGCGAGGGAAGCGGCACAGAGCGCGAGAGCACGGAGCATCACGCTATGGTTGCTCTACCCGGCGAGAACCCTCCAACAATCCACGAACACCTGCGCGATTGCGCTCCGTTCGCAACTTTCCGAAAAATCGCGCTCGTTAGACGAACTTCAAAGCCTGCGACCCTCAGCGTTCGGCGATCTCCGCGATCCGCGCGCGATGCGGATCGTTCGGGTACCTAGCCAAGAAGAGCTCTGCGCGACGCTTCGCTTCCACGCCTCTCCCCTGTCCGGCGAGCGCTTCGATACCGAGCGCTGTCGCTTCCGCCCCGAGCTGACCGGCGGGAAACTCTTTGGGGTAGCGTTCGGCGAGCTCGAAGGCGCGCCCGAAGTCACGCCGAGCGAGCGCTGCTTGCACCGCGTCGAGCGCCTCGATCTCACGAGCCAGCGTGGACGCACTCCCGGGGACGCGCCCCTCGCTCTGCCGCAGCGTGGGCGCGGCCCGAGGGGGAGACTTCCCCGAGTGCTGCTTCGGGAGTTTGCGGACGGCCTCTCTCTCTCGCTCGGCCGTCGGGGTTGCGTGCATGGCGGGCGCTCCCTCGTTCGGCTCCGGCTTCGTCTCTCGGGGCAGCTCGGTGGCCTCGAGTCGGTGCGGAGCTGCGCTGTCCGCAACCGTCGGGCTCGAAGCGGCCATCCAACCAGCGGTGACCAGGCTGCCGCTCGCTGCGCCAATCGCGAACCAGCGGGCACCCGTTCGGCGTAGGGCTCGGAGGAACGCGCTCCCTTCGAGCCCCATGCCGGCCCCGACCACCGCCGCACCGAAAGTGCCCGCAAACCTGGTCCAAGCTGCTTGCCCGGCGCCTTCCGAAGGCGCGTCGTCGCGAGCGGAATCGAGGAGCAGCCGCTCGAATGCCGCGTCCAGCGCGCGTTCCGTCCTCTCGCCTTCGGTGGCCATCAGAGATCCCCTCCGCGCCCGCCGAGCGCGGCGCGCAAGCGCTTCGCGGCGGCCGAGAATTCTTCGCGCGCCCGGCGCAGTCGCGAGCTAGCGGTTCCGATAGGGATCTCCTCGAGCTCGGCGATCTCTTTGACGGGAATGCCCTCGAGCTCGGCGAGGATGAAGACGGTCCGGAGCTCCAGCGGAAGGCGCAAGAGCACGGCGTCGAGGAGCTCTCGCGCCCGTCGCTGTTCGAGTCGTTGCTCGGGGGACGGGCTCTTGTCGTGAAGCTCCGGGAGCGAGTCCAGGTCGGTCGCGGCCGGTCGCGCCTTTTCTTTGCGAAGCAGGTTCGAGGCGACCCTCAGCGCCACGCCGTACAGGAAGGAGCGCTCGCGGCCGGCCCGAATGTCGGCAAGCTTTCTCGCGGCGACCCAGAACACCTCCTGCGCGGCGTCGTCGAGCTCGGAGGACCTGACTCCGAAGCGCCGGAGGAGCCTCCACACATCGGCGTAGTGAGCTTCGAACAGCGCCTCGAGCCCCAGCGGCGGCGCATTTTCCTCGAGCTCGGTCGCCTTCGATCCGGCGCCGGTCGAGCGCGCGTGCTCGCCGAGCAGTAGCTCCCTGCCTGCTGGACCAGCGCTTGCCACGAAAGGACTCATCGCACGCGCCCTCCGGCACGATCACTAAAAATGCAGGCCGAGGGCGATGGTCCCGTAACCACCCAAAAAGACCGAGCTGTCCGAGTCCTGCTGCCCGCCGCGCTCGTTCGCGTCGACGGCCCCCATCTGGACGCGGCCACCCAGCCGGAGCCCCACATGCACGAGCTTCCCCAGGCTGTACTCGGCGTCGAGCGAAACGCCCGCCGTCCCGAAGCCGCTGTTCTTCTTGCTGCTCGCCCCGTCGGCTTCGGTCGTTTCAACGGCCATCGAACCCACGTCGAATTCACCACAACCGAGCACCGATAACCCGCCGTCGTCGTAGGTGATGGCCGAGCAGAGCGCGACTCCCGCGCCGAACCCGAGCGCCTCCGTCTCGCGCCCGTCTTCGGTTCGACTTGCTGGGCCGTACATCGTCCAGCGGATCTGCAAGACTGGCCCGACCAGGCGACTCGCACCCGAGGGCGTCACGACGAACTCGCCCAAGGACGTGCTGAGGTCGAAGCGAGGCATCGGAAGCTCCGGGATGAAGCCGTAATCGACGCCTCCACTCAGCGTAAGGCGGCGATCACGTTCGAAGCGCAGGGTTCCGGCGCTCACCTCGACGGAATCCGGCTGCCCGTAGCTCGAGCCGCGCAGGCGAGGTTCGGGCGTGCTTGGTGGGGGAAAGATCCTCGGGGCGTCGGCGGGACGAGGCGTTTCGGGCTCCGCCGGCGCTGGGGCGGGAGCTTCTTGCGTACCCTCCTCATGTCCTCCGAGCGCGATGGCAGCAACGACGGCGAGTCCAGTCACGACCTTCGCACAATCGGGGTCGTGGATCTCTCGCGACGTCGAGCTGCCCTCCGGGGCGGTCACGAGCAGCGTCCCCGAGTAGGTGCTCTCTGCGTCCTGCTCGATCACCACCTCTAGTCTCTCGACGCGCGCTGCGCTCTCCGCTCCTTGTAGCCGCCCGCCTCGATCAGCCAGCTTGGCAACGAAGTACGCCTGGTTCGGGCAAGCCTCGGGTGCGCGATAATGGAGCGCGACTTCCGGCTCTGCCTGAGCGCGCGCGGCGGCGAACCCCACGGCGAGAACTCGTAGCCCGAACCCGAAGGAGCGAGACGTCATCATCGATGGGGTAATAGGGGCGAGCGTCACCGGCGATCACGGAAACGACACGCGCCTCGTCGTGCTCGAAGCTTCGCTCAGTGAAAGTAGGCCCCCGAGATGCTGGTCTCGGTGCCGTCGTGCTGCTCCCACACCGCCACGGCGAGCCCGTTCGCGGCGCACGCGACTCGCACGACGTTGGCGTAGCCGGCCTCCGCAGTCTCGAGCAGATCGGTGTCACCGAAGCCCGCGCCGAAGCGGTAGCGACGATACCAGGCGTTCTGGATGGTCCCGTCGTATTGGTGCCAGACGGCCATCACGTTGCCGCTCGGATCGACACACAGGTCCGGGAAATCCGGGCTCTGAGAGAGGCTGGTGTCGAGCAGCGCGGCTTCGGCCCAGCCATCCTCGGGAGTGAACCGATTGAACCAGAGATTGCTCGTTCCGTCGTTGTTCTCGCGCCAGGTGACCAGCGCGTTGCCTCGGGGGTCGAGCGCCGCGACCGGTATCGAAGCGTAAATCGCGCCTTTCCCGAGGTCTTCTACCTCCTCCGACCAGCCATCTTCGACCGTGAAACGGGCGGCCCACGGCATGCCGTCGATCGCGACGAAGGCAAACGCTTCGCCGGAGGCGTTCATCGCCAGGGCCGGCGTGCCGGCGTTCTCCGAGATCGGCAAGAGCCTGGCTTCACCCCAACCCTCACCCGCGACGTAGCGGTTGACCCAGGCGTTCGTGCCGTCCTCGTCACTCTGCGAGAAGCTCGCGATGGCGTTGCCGTCCCCGTCCATCACGATGTCGCCGACCCCACGGTACGTGGAGCGATCGCTGTCGTCGTCGATGTCTTCGGCCTCGCCCCAGCCCGAGCTAGGGTTCCCGCGGTCGGCCCACGTGAAGCGGTTGGCTCGAATGAAGCGCTGATTCGTGTCCTCGACGTAGTATTGAAAGATCGCGATCGCGTGGCCGGAGTCGCTGAAGGCGACGTTCGGATACTCCGCGGAGCCGGAGTCGTCGGTCTCGACCAGATCGGCGGCGCCCCAGCCCGACTCCACGCTGTAGGTGTTGGCCCAGATGTTGTTGCGCACGCCGTCGTACTGCTGCCAGACCGCCACCGCGTTGCCTTCCGCGGTCATGGCGACGCGCGCGCCGTACACGGTGTGGCTCTCGTTACCGTTCTCGTCGATGATCTGGTCCGAGCCCCAGCCGGTCTCTGGCGAGAAGGTATTGGCGCGAATGTGCGCTCCTTGCCGCCAGACCGCCACCGCGTTGCCGCGCGCGTCGATCGCGACGCGCGGCAGCGTCGCCGCCCCCGTGATCGACTCCACGTCTTCGGGCATCCCCCACGCTCCGTCCTTGGTCTCGAAGGACCACGTGTAGGGCGCGTCGGAGAGGGCGTTTCCGGCCCGGTCCGTGATCGAGTCGTCGAGGGTGACTCGATACTCACCGTGCAAGGCGAGCGAGCTCTCCGGCGTAAAGGTCGCGACGTCGCCCTCGAGCTCGAGGTCGCCGGCGATCGACCCGAGGGGCCCCGAGACCACGAAGCTTTTCTCGGTGAGCGTCTCGCCGTCGAGCGCCTCCGAGAAGGTCACGCGAATCGTGGACGAGACGGCAACTTTGGTCGCTTCATCTTCGGGGCTTACCAAGACCACCTTCGGGGATACCGTATCTCTCGACCCGTCTCCACCCTCGCCCGCTCCCCCCGGGTCAGAGGGGCCACCGGCCGCACTCGGCTCGCCCGCTTGACCGCCCGCCTGCGTCTCCCCGGGTCCGGAATCACAGGTCAAGGTGCTCTCACAGCCCGAAAATTCCTGGTCCGAGCACGCCGCCGCGAGCGCGCACGCAGTCGTGACGCGCACGAGCACCCTCTCCACTCTCGACATGAACGCAGGGTAGCGGCCGGCCCTTCGAGCCGCAACCGGTTCCAGATCCGAGAGGCTTTGGCCAAATCCAAGCTGTTTGACCGAGCCCTCTCGCCAAGACTCGGCCTCTGGCGCCCCTCCGCGGCTCGTGCCGGAGCACCGGGCCTGGTCCGAAGGACGAGGCTGGCGGGCTCGCCACCCATCCGCTCACTCGCCCGCCTCTCGCGCCGGCGCCGCGCGCGGGCGCAGTGGACGCAAGGTCCCGAATCTCCTCGTGGTCTCGAGCCGGCGCGGTCCGACTCACACCATCCGGTGGAGAGAGACCATTCTCTCCCCCCCACCCTCACGGAACGTAAAGGACTGCAAGCGTGGCGAGCAATGGTCACATTTTCGCCAAGTGTGTCCCCCCCCGGGGAGAGCGCAGGCCGATGAAAGCCGTCCCCTCGCCCAAAGGTCGGGCCGCGTGGGAAACACGACAGAGGCGAACAGGAACGGGATCGCTCGCGCGCTCGACCACCCACGGCGCGCCACTGAAGCTTTCGGGCACGCGCGACGTTGCTCCCTCCCGGCGCCGCGGGGTCAAGTCCGGGAGAGCGCGCCGGCGCGCCTGCTACTGTGCGGCGCGCTCCGCGTCCTCCGGATCGCTGCGCACGAGCTTTGCGGGCGGCTTCCGACGGCGCAAACGCTGCCAGAAGCGAGTCACCTTCAGGTCGTCGAAGAGCGAGTAGGCGACCGGGGTCACGATCAGCGTCAAGGCGAGGCACAACGACTGGCCGCCGATCACGACCACGGCGATGGTGCGCCGCTCCTCTGCGCCCGGGCCGGTACCGACCCAGAGCGGCAGCATGCCGGCCACGAGCGCCAACGTGGTCATCAAGATCGGGCGCAAGCGGTCGCGATTGGCTTGCAGGATGGCGGCCTCTCTCGGCATGCCGGCCTCGCGCAGCTTGTTCATGTGATCGACCTGGAGAATCGAGTTCTTCTTCACGACGCCGAACAGCACGAGCAAGCCGAGGGCGGAGTAGAGGTTCAGCGTGTTACCCGTCGCCCAGAGGCTCACGAGCGCGAACGGTACGGAGAGCGGCAGCGCGAGCAGAATGGTGAGCGGGTGGACCAGGCTCTCGTACTGCGAGGCCAGGATCATGTACATGAAGATGATCGAGAGCAGGAACGCCCAAATGAACTCGTCGAAGGTGCGTTCGAGCTCCGCGCCGCGGCCCCGCACGCTCGAGGTGTACGCGGCCGGCAGATCCATCTCCTTCACCGCCCCCTTCAGCGCCTCCAGGCGGTCCGCGAGCGCGTAACCCGGGGCGACGCCGGCGCGCAAGCTCGCGACGCGTTGGCGGTCGAGGCGGTCGATGCGCGCCGGGCTCTCGGACGTGTCGATGCGCACCACGTTGTCGAGGCGCACGAGCCCCCCGGAGCTTGCGCCGGGGCTGCGTGACGTACCGACGGCGGGCGCGCTCCGGGGCACGTACAGACGGCTGATCACGCTCGCCTGGTCACGGTCGGCCTCGATCAGGCGGAGCTGGACGTTGTAGTTCTCGTTCGCGCTCTTGTCGCGGAAGCGTGAGACCTCCTCGTCACCGCCGACCATCAAGCGGAGCGCCGTCGCGATGTCCTCCGTGCGGACGCCGAGATCGGCCGCTCGCTCGCGATCGATGAGGACGCTGAGCTCGGGCTTGTCAAGATCGAGCGTGGTGTCCGCGTCGACGATGCCTCCGAGCTTCTCGGAGCGCGCCTTGAGCTCGCGCGTGTAGCGATCCAGGGCCTCGAGCTCGGGCCCCTGGATCGAGAAATCGATCTCGAAATTGCCGCCGCCCAGGTTGAACGACGGGAGGTTCCGGACGGAGACGCGGAGATCGCGGAACTTCTTGAACTTCTTGCGCGCCGCCTGCATCACGTCGCGCTGCGTGTAGTTGCCTTGGAACGCGCGCTGCGGTTGACCCTTCAGCGTCTCGCGCACCAGGCGGCTGATCGAGAAGACGCGCTCCTCGTGGGGGGCGATGCGGACGTAGGCTTGCCCCGAGTTCACCCCGCCGATGAAGCTGCTGCCCGCCGTCACGAGCACGGTCTCGACGCCGCGGATCGAGCGCAGCTCCGCGTCGACCTGGCGCATGACGTCGTCCATCGCGGCGATGCTGGCGTCGAGCGGCGCGGTGACGCGCACCTCGAACTCCGCCTCGTCGACGTCGGACGGGATGTACTCCTGTCGCACCAGCCCGTAGAGCGGGATGGAAGACAGGATGATCGCGACCGCGCCGATCGCCACGCCGACCCGGCGCCGCATCGCGAACGAGAGCGACCGCTCGTAGAGGCGATCCAGCCTGGCGTAAAAGCCGGTCCGCGATTTGGCGTCTTCGCCCCCGTGCCCGTGCTGAGCCTCTCGCTTCAAGAGGCGGGCGCTCATCATCGGGGTGAGCGTGAAGGACACGAACAGGCTCACCAGGATCGAGACCGCCGCCGTGATCCCGAACTGGAACAGGAAGCGGCCCGAGACCGAGGACATGAACGAGACGGGCACGAAGATCACGACCAAAGAGAGCGTGGTCGCGAGCACCGCGAGCCCGATCTCGCGCGTGGCCTCGCGCGCGGCGTCGAACGGACCGAGCCCCTTCTCTTCGACGAAGCGGAAGATGTTCTCGAGCACGACGATGGCGTCGTCGATCACGATGCCGACCATCAGCACGAGCGCGAGCATCGTCACGCTGTTCAACGTGAAGTCGAGCGCCCACATCATGGCGAAGGTGGCGACGACGGAGGTCGGGATCGCGACGCCGGCGATCACGGTCGAGCGCCAGGAGCGCATGAACGCGAGCACCACCAGGCAAGCGAGGACGCTGCCGAGCACGAGGTGCAGGTTGATCTCGCCGAGGGCCGCGTAAATGTAGCGAGACTGATCC
>JAEZYO010000263.1 GCA_023419055.1 Pseudomonadota bacterium
ACGTAGGTCTTGGTTTCGTATTTGGTGATGCGGCCGACCTTGCGGACGATCTCCGCCATGCGCTCCGCCTCCGAGATGATGATCGTCACGGCGTTGCAGAGCTGGGTGCCGGGCTCCACGTGTCGCCGCAAGAGCTCGGAGTAGCCGATGACGCTCGTCAGGGGCTGGTTCAGCTCGTGCGCGGCCGCGCCGGCGAGCTCCGCCACGATCGCTTGCTTTTCGCGGTTGCGGAGCTCTTCCTGCGCGCTCTCGAGCTCGGCCTGAATCCGCAGTCGCTCGCGGATGTCGGTGAAGATGCCGACCGATCCGATGGTCTCGCTGCCGTCGAGCACGAACGACGCCGAGAGCTGAACGGGGATGGCGCTGCCGTCCGCCGCCAGCATGTCGACCCGGTAGTCCTGCAAGCGCCCGTGCCCGCTCGGATCCGGCTCGCGGAGCTTGCGCATGACCTCCTTGGCCACTCCGGGCGGATAGAGGTTTTCGATGTTCAGCTTGCCGATCACCTCGTCCGGCGAGTAGCCGAAGATGCGCGCCGCCGCGCGGTTGAAGATCATGACCGTGCCGCGCAGATCACCCGAGACGATGCCGTCCGGGGAGCTGTCGATCACGCTCTCGAGGAACTCTTTGGTCTGCTTGAGCTCGATGGCGGTGCGGCGCTCCACCGTGACGTCCCTGAACGAAAACAGGATGGCGTTGTCCTCGTGCAGCACGGACGAGAAGCTCACGTTGGCGATCAGCGCGTCTTGTCCCGGCCTGAGATCGATGTCGACTCCGCGCGGGTAGACCCCGGCTTGAAACCCGCGCAGCAATCGGAGCGCGCGCTCGCGCTCTCCGTCGGCGAAGAGGCCGACGAACTGGCGCCGCATGAGCTCGGCCTCGGTCGCGCCCGTGATCTCTCGTGCGCGCGGGTTCGCGAACAGCACGCGCCCTGCGCGATCGATCACGACCATGCCGTCGGCGGCGCTCTCGAAGAAGTCGGCGTAGCGCTGGAACAGCTTCACCCGGCGCTCCGCCTCGACGCGCGCGTGAGCGCTCTCTTCCGTCTCGGCGCGGAGCTCCTGCAAAATGCGCGCGTTGCGGAGCGCGATGGCGGTCGCGTTCGCGACGGTGGAGACCAAGCTGAGCTCGTGGTCGCCGAAGGTCGTCAGCGTCTTCGAGCGAAGGAAGAGCACGCCCATCGGTCCGTGGTCGTGCAAGATCGGCACGAGCGCGAGCGACGCGAAGCTCTTGGCCGCCTCGGCTTGGCGGACCACGTCGAGCAACGGGCTCTCGGCGGCGTTGCGGATCACGACGGTCTGGCCCGTACCGAGCACCTGCCTGATTTCGGGATACTTCGCGAGATCGATCGGCAGATCGCGGAGCTGCTCGTCGTCGCTGGTCGCGAGCACGTACCCGACGTCGTGAGCCTCGGAGAAGAGCACGATGCTGCAGCGGTCGACGCGCGCGATGGCGGCGATGCGCTGCACCACCGTGAAGAGGATGTCCCTGATATCGAGGGTCGAGGCGAGGGTCTGCGTCAGCTCGAGCACCGTCTGCTGATCGCGCTCTCGCCGGCTCAGGCGCTCGACGTAGTCCTTCACCCGCATCTGAACTCGCAGGCGCGCGACGAGCTCGGCAGGGCGGAACGGCTTGTGGACGTAGTCGTCGGCTCCGCGCGCGAACATGCGCTCGATGTCGTCGTCGGAGTCGAGCGCCGTGATGACCACCACCGGGATCTCTGCCAGCCGCGGGTGGTTTCGGAGGTAACGAAGGACGGCGTAGCCGTCGGGCTCCGGCATCACCAAATCCAGCAACACGACACTCGGCGGCGGAGCCTTGGCCAGATACTCGAGCGCCTCTTCACCGCTACTGCAAAGGACGTTGGGTAGACCGGATGCACACAACGTCTGAGCCAAGACGTGCCGGCTCACTGCATCGTCGTCCACCACCAGGATAGGTGCCTCGGAAGCCACTATTTCCGGGGGAGCGTACCACGGGCCGGGGGCCCCCGGCGAAATGCTACACCTGCGCGAGGTTTTGCGTCGTCGGACAGGTCGGGTATAAGGGCACTCCGACCTTGAGCGGCTTCTCCTCTTCCCAGCGCGGCGCGGCCTTCGACGAAGAGCTCGAAGAGCTCGGCGATGAAGCCATCATCGCCCAGGAGCAGCGCGCGCACGTGCCGGCGGCTCGTGCCGCCGTGAAGGAAGAGCGCGAGTCGGTCGTCATCTCCGAATATCCGCCACCGCGCTCCGAGCGACGGCGTTCGGGAAGGCACGGCCGAGGCGACGCGACGGTGGTGATCCGCGACAAGCGGCGAATCCAAGCGATGCGGCAAGCGCTCGTCGACAGCCAGCGCCCGTCACCGCCCGATCGCCGGGTGTTGCTCTGGGCCGGCGCAGCGCTCGGCGCGTTTCTTCTCGGAGGCGTGGCCGCCGTCATCGCGGCGCGCGCGAGCGCAAGCTCCACGCTTCCGGCGATTCCTAGCTCGACCGTTCACGTCACGAGCGCGCCACCCCGCGCGGAGTCGGTCGAGGCCGAGTCGGAAGCCGCTCCGTCACCGGCGCCGAAGCGCGCCTCGCCGAAGGCGGCCGGCACCGGGACGCCTGCCGCCATCAGCCTCGAAGACCTGCCCGTCGAACGCCCGACGAAGCGCTGAACGTTACTCGGTCAAGTCGGGCGTCGCGAGCTCCACGGTGAAACCCTGCTGGGTGAGAGCGGGCTCGATCGTCTTTCGATCCCCGACCAAGACGACCGTCAGTCGATCGGGCGTCAGCGCCTGCGCCGCCTGCGTGACGGCCGGCGCGTCGATGGGCTCGAGCAGGCTCGGGTAACGCGCGCCGTAGTCGGCGGGCAACGAATCGACGAAGAGCGTGGTCACCACCTCCGCGAGGCGGCTCCCGTGCTCGAGGCTCGCCCCCAACGTGTGCACGAGGTCCGCCCGACCGCGCGCGACTTCGGCCGGCTCGATCGGGGACCCGAGCGCGGGATTTTTGGCTCTTTCGAGCTCGCGGACGAGCTCTCTCAAAGCGTCCGCCGTGACGTCGGTGCGCACGCTCGTGCTGGCAAAGAATGCCCCCCACTGCTCGGTGGCGATGGGCTGCGCGAATGCGCCGTAGGTGAACGCGTGCTTTTCACGCAGGTTCAGGTTGATGCGTGAGGTGAAGAGGCCGCCGAGCACCTTGCCGAGCACCTCGCGGACCTCGTAGCCCGGCTCCGAGCGCTTGGGGAAATGCTGCACGGCGAACAGAGCGCTCTGCACGCTCTCGGGGCGGTCGACCAACACCACTTTCGTCTTGGCGGGCGCGGGCGGCGGAGAAAAGGCGAGAGGCTTCAGCGGCGCGCCGCCTTGCCAGGCACCGAAGTGACGCTCGATGCTCTTCTTCAAGCTCTCCTTCTCGAACTTACCGACCACGATGAGCGCCGAGCTCTTCGGGACGAAGGCGCGGCGGTGAAAGTCTCGAAGCTCTTCGAGCTTGAGCTTCTTCACGTCGGCGACGCTTCCGCGCACGGGCGCCCCGTGCACCGGGCCGTTCAGGAGGCGGAGCGCCGCGAGGGAGGCAAGCCGCTGAGGCTGCTGTCGCTCGCTCGCCAGGCTGTCGAGCCACTCTCCGCGCACTCGCTCGAAGTCTTTGGGCGAGAAGGCAGGCTTTTGCACCACTTCACCCAGGAGCTCGAGCGCGCGATCGAGATCCGACTGGAGCGCGGTGAGGCCCACGCTCGCCTCGTCGCGACCAGCGTCGGAGTCGAGCGTCGTCCCGAGCCCCTCGACGGCCTCCGCGAGCTCGAGCCCACTGCGCTGAGTGGTGCCCTCGGTCAAGAGGCGGGCGGTGAGGGCCGCCAAGCCACTCTTTCCGACCGGTACGCTGCTCGAACCCGCGCGGGTCACCAGCCACAAGGTCACGACCGGCGCCGGGCGCTCGACCAGGTAGAGCGTCAGCCCGTTCGAGAGCCTCGTGACCTCGGGTACTGGAAACTCGAGCGTTCCGGGTTTACCCGGAGCCGGCTTCTGCTTCCGGAAGGCGTCCTGGTCGGCGGCCGGGCTCGCGACGCTCGCGGGTGGAGCGGGCGGGCGATTGCGATAGACGCGCACCGAGTCCCCGCAGGCGACGGCGCAACATGCCGAGAGCGCGAGCGCGCAAAAGGTGGAGGAGGTCTTCATCGAGGCGTTCCTTGCGGAGCTTGGGCGCGCGGGCGCGTGAGCACCGTCACGCTCGCTTCGGGCTTCAAGTACTGCGAAACGACGCGCTTCACGTCCGCGGACGACACCTGGTCCACCCGCGCGAGGTAGCGGGGCAGGTAACCGGGATCGCCGAGGTAGTGATGAAAGCGCTGGAGGAGCCCGGCGCGGCCCGACTCACCGCCGGGCCCGTTCAAGAGCTCGAGGTTGCCGAGCACGTCGACCTGGATGCGGCGCTTGGCGCGCGAGAGCTCCGCCGGGTTCGGTCCCTTCTCGCCGAGCTCCGCGACGACCGCCGTGAGGGCCTTCTCGAGCTCGTCGAGGCTCTTGCCGCTCGCGGCAGTGGCGGAGACCGTGAGGTGGCTCGCGAGCGCGTTCGAGTCGAGCGACGCGTCGACCTCGGACGCGAGCTTCTGCTCGACGACGAGCTTGCGGTAGAGTCGAGAGCTCTTCCCGCCGGAGAGCACGAGCGTGGCGACGTCGAGGATCGGATCGTCTGTCGTATAAGCTGGAGGGGTGATGTAGCCGAGCGACACGCGCGCGAGCGTGACCGGCTCGTCGACGGTCAAGCGGATGGGCGCCTTGAGCGGAGGGGTCACCTGCTGGTTGCGCGGAGGCTTGGGCCGCGTCGGGAGAGTGCCGAAGTACTTCTTGATCCAGCCCTTGACCACCTCGGGCTCGAAGTCGCCGGCGATGGCGAGCGTCGCGTTGCTCGGCACGTAGTACGTCGCGAAGAACTGCTTGACGTCGTCGAGCGTGGCGGCCGAAAGGTCCTCCATCGAGCCGATGATGGCGCCGTGATAGGGGTGCCCCTTCGGGAAGAGGGCGTCGGAGAGCGCGAGGGCGCTCGGGCCGTACGGGGCGTTTTCGTAGCTCTGGCGGCGCTCGTTCTTCACGACGTCGCGCTGCACGTCGAGCCGCTCCTGATCGAGCCCGTCGAGCATGAAGCCCATGCGGTCGCTCTCGATCCAGAGCACGAGCTCGAGGTTCTCGCGCGGCACGGTCTCGAAGTAGTTCGTGCGATCCCAGCTGGTCGTGCCGTTCACGTTGGTGGCGCCGACCGACTCGAGCAGCCAGTCGAACTCGCGTCCGACGTGACGCGAGCCCTCGAACATCAGGTGCTCGAACAGGTGCGCGAACCCGCTCCTGCCGGGGGGCTCGTTCGCGGGGCCGACGTGGTACCAGAGGTTCACGGCGACGAGCGGTAGCGAGGGGTCGCGGTGCAGGAGCACGGTGAGGCCGTTGTCGAGCGCGTACTGCTCGAACGCGATTGCGACCGCGGGCGCCGGAGCCGCCGGGGGCGTGGTGCTCTCCGCGAGCGCCCTCTGGCCGCCATTTGCCGAGAGCCACGAAGCGAGCACGAGCGCCGTGAGCCGAAGCCATCTCATGGCGCACGACGCTAGACCAAAAGCCGCGGCTTGAGGATGGTTTTCGCGGCGCCGACTCAGTGCGCGCCCTGCTTCCTGACGAGCCTCGCGTAGGTACCGCCGAGGTCCAGGAGCTCGCGGTGGGTGCCGGCTTCGCGGATGCGGCCCCCGTCGAGCACCAGGATGCGATCCGCGTTCTGCACGGTGCTCAGCCGGTGCGCGATGATGAAGCACGTCCGGTCTCGCATCAGCCGCTCGAGGGCGCTCTGCACGACGCCTTCACTCTCGGCGTCGAGCGAGCTCGTCGCCTCGTCCAAGATCAAGATGCGCGGATCCTTCAAGAGCGCGCGGGCGATCGAGACTCTCTGGCGCTGTCCGCCCGACAGGTTGATGCCGCGCTCTCCGAGCAGGGTCTGGTAACCGTCGGGGAAGCGCGTGATGAACTCGTGCGCATGAGCGGCGCGGGCGGCTTCGATGAGCTCCTCTTCCGGGGCGTCGGGGCGACCGTAGGCGATGTTCTCGCGGATGGTGCCGGTGAACACGAAAGAGTCCTGCTGTACGACGCCGATGGCGGAGCGAAGGGCGAAGAGTGAATACTCTCGCACGTCGACGCCGTCGATCACGATGCGCCCGCCGCTCACGTCGTAGAGGCGGGGCAGGAGCGAGACCAGCGTGGTCTTGCCGGCGCCGGACGGTCCCACGACCGCGATGCGCTGCCCCGGCTCTACCTCGAGCGTCACGTTTTCCAGGACCTGGTCCAGGTTTCGAGCCGTTTGAGCCGGCTCGAGCGACTCGCCGCTCTCGACCGTGTCGTAGCGGAACTCCACGTTTTCGAAGCGTACGTGGCCTCGCCGGGGAGGCGAGTGGCGGGGGCGAGACGGCTCGACCACCGACGGGCGGATGTCGAGGATCCCGAGGACGCGCCGCAGGGCGGCGAGGCTCGATTGGTAGGTGACGTTGAGCTCGGCGAAGCGCCGGACCGGCCCATACATGATGATGACGTAGCCCCAGAACCGCGTGAGCTCGCCCGCCGTGAGCTCGCCCCGCAGGGCGAGCCAGCCGCCGTAACCTATCACCAGCGTCGTCCCGAGGTGCATCAGCACCTCGCCGAACGAGGCGACGAGGTGGCCCGCGCGGCTCTGCGCGACGACGAGCCCGTGATGCCGCTTGATGTCCGACTCGAAGCGTCGAGCTTCGCGCTCTTCGGCCGTGTAGGTCTTGATCAAGGCCTGGCCCGAGAGGCGCTCGGACACGTTGCCCGAGATCTCCGAAAGGTGGGCTTGCAAGTGATCGCTCGTCTTTCGGACGCGCGGATTCATGAAGTAGAAGACGAGCCCGTAGAGCGGGAACACGAGGGCCGTCACCAGCGTGAGCTTGAGGCTCAGCCCCGAGAGCAGCGCGAAGGCGATGCACAACTGGACGGCGTCGAGGCCCGCCACGATCACGCCGTCGTAGATG
>JAEZYO010000277.1 GCA_023419055.1 Pseudomonadota bacterium
CGAGCAGCGTGAGCTCTTGCCCGTTCCGGTGCAGGAGTTCGTTGCGGCCGGGCCAGGTGGTCTGCTCCACGCCCTGGGCGAGCGCCTCTTGAGAGAAGCCGAGCTCACGCCCGATGGTGACGGCGAGCGCGAGATTCGACCCGAGCAGGGCCATGCGCGGGTAGGCGAGGGGCGCGCCGGGGATGGGCTCCGGGCTGCCGAGCGGGACCAGCCGCGCGCCGACCTCGGCGATCTTCGCCTCGATCACCTCGCGCGCGTCGGGGTGGAGCTTGCCGAGCACGACGGTGGAGCCCGGCTTGATGATGCCGGCCTTCTCCGCGGCGATCTTGGCGAGCGTGTCGCCGAGCTCGTCCTTGTGGTCGAACGCGATGCGCGTGATGGCCGCGATGCGCGGCGGGGGGATCACGTTGGTCGCGTCGAGGCGACCGCCGAGCCCGACCTCGAGCACCGCGAGCTGAACCCCGGCCTCGCGGAACGCGAGGAAGGCGGTCAGGGTGGCGACCTCGAAGAAGGTGAGATCCGGCGCCTGATCCATCACCTGGTTGAGCAGGCGGATCAGCGTGGCGTCGTCGATCGGCGTGCCGTCGATCTGGATGCGCTCGGCGAAGCGCGTGAGGTGAGGCGACGTGTAGAGGCCCACCCGGAGCTGTGAAGCGCGCGCCATCGACGCGACGAACGCGCAGACCGTGCCCTTACCGTTCGTGCCGGCGACGTGGACGGCGGTGAAGGCCCGCTCCGGATTGCCGAAGCGCGCGCACGCCGCCTGGATGTGCTCGAGGCCGAGGCGGCGCCCGCGCGGGATCAACGAGTACAGACGCTCGAGCGTGGCTTTGAGCTCGCTCACTTGTGCTCACCCGCTAGGTGCCGAATCAAAATCGCGAGCGTCGAACGGAACTCCGACCTCGGGACCACCGTGTCGACCATGCCGTGCTCGAGCAAGAACTTCGAGCTCTGGAAGCCCTCGGGCAGGCTCACCTTGAGCGTATTTTTGATCACGCGCGGACCGGCGAACCCGATCAGCGCGTTCGGCTCGGCGACGTTCACGTCACCGAGGAAGGCGGTGCTCGCCGCGACGCCGCCCGTGGTCGGTCCGAGCAGCACGCTGATGTACGGCTTTCGCGTCTGGCGGAAGCGGGCGAGAGCGGCCACGCTCTTCGCCATCTGCATCAGGCTCAAAATGCCCTCTTGCATGCGGGCGCCGCCGGAAGCGTGCAGGAGCACGACGGGCAGTTGCTCCGCCGTGGCGCGCTCGAACAGGCGCGTCATGCGCTCACCGACGACGGAGCCCATGCTCCCGCCCATGAAGCCGAAGACGAAGCTGCCGTACGCGATCGGCTGGGCTTCGATGTGCCCGCGCCCGATCTCGATGGCCTCGCTCGCGCCAGTCGCCTTCTGTGCCCGGGCGACTCGCTCGGGGTAGGGCTTGCCGTCCTCGAAGGTGAGGGGATCGGTCGGTTGAATGTGATCGTCCCAAACTTCGAGCTTCGCGTCGTCGAGAAGGAGCGCGCGCCACTCGGGCGCGCTCATGGAGTGATGATGGCCGCACGCCGGACAGACGTGGAAGCGCGACACCATCTCCTCGACCGTCGAGACGGTCCCGCAGCCGGCGCACTTCTTGAACAAGCCCTTGCCGACCGAGCGTTTCTCGCTGCTCGTTGTCTGTGGAGGAGTACGTTCCGGGAAGGACACCGCCAACGGAAATCTAGACCAGTTTTCGGAGGTTGCGAGTTTGACGCCGAGTCGGCCCCGACTCTCCCGAAGAAGGGGAGCCGAACCAGCGCGGGTGGGAGCGGGGCGGAGAGTGGTACAAGGACGGGCGGGGCGCAACTCCTGCGTCGCTCGGGCCTTCCGGCTGCCGCTTCCAGTGCTACCCGAACGGAAGCTCCGCCCCCGAACGACCGGCCTGGACTTTCCCGAGTACCAGGCTTGAGGGAGCTTGCCCATCGGGTGAAACTGCCCGCCGATGAGTGAGCGGCCCACTACCGGGGTGTCCGTGACGGCGCCTTTGATCGGACGCGATGTGGAGCTCGCGTTGCTCAAGCAGGCGTACGACAGCGCGCTCGCGACCGGCGAGACACGCGTCGTCACGGTCGTCGGTCCCGCCGGGATCGGCAAGACGCGCCTGGTCGAGCACGCGCTCGAGGAGCTCGCGGCCACGCGCTTACCCCAGGTTTATCGCGGCTCGGCGCGCCCCCAGAGCTACGCCGTCTTCTCGCGGCTCCTTCGCTCGCGCTTCGGCGTGGTGGAAGGGCTCTCGCACGAGGCGAGCGTGCTCCGCGTGCGGGATCAAGTCGCCGCGGTGCTGGACGACCGCCGTGTCGGCGACGTGTGCTTTTTCTTGGGCGACCTGATGGGTGTGCCCTTCGCGGACAGCCCGCTGACGCGGGCTCTGGCGCACGACCCGGCGCAGGCATCGCTCCTCAGGCGAGCCATCGTCCGGAGCTTCATCGAGAGCGACGCGCGGCGGAGCCCGATTTGCGTGGTGCTCGACGACCTGCAGCAGGCCGACGAGGATTCCATCGTCCTCCTCCGGTACCTGATCGACAACCTGAAGGGGCCGATCCTGCTCGTCTGTCTGGCGCGTCCGGAATTTTTGAGCCGGTTCGAAGGGTTCGGAGAGCTCGGCGGCAAGCGTCACGAGACCATCGAGCTCGGCCCGGTGCCGGAGCAGGACGCGACGGTCATCATGCAGGCCCTCCTCAGCCCCTGCCAGGGCGGACCACCAGAGCGGTTGACGCAGGCGGGCGTGGGCATGGCGGGCGGCAACCCGGGCCTGCTCGAGCACATGGTGCGGATCTTCCTCGACTCCGGCGTCTTGATCGAACGGGTCGACGAGGCGCACCAGGTCGCGTGGCAGGTCGACCTCGACCGCCTCGCTAGCGTGCGCTTGCCGCTCACGGTGGAGGACGCGATCGCGGCGCGGCTCTCCGCGCTCTCCTCGGTCGAACGCCGCCTGCTCGAGCACGCCGCGGCCATGGGCAGCGTGTTCTGGCTCGGCGGGCTGGTCGCGCTCGGGCGCATCGACAAGAAGACCCCGGAGTATTGGCTGCCGAACGAGACGCGCGACGTGCAGGAGATCGAGCGCATGCTCGCCGATCTCGTGCAGCGCGACTACCTGCTCCAGCTGCCCGACTCGGCCTTCAACGACGAGGTCGAGTACATCTTCAAGCACAACCTCGAGCGCGAGCGCATCGCCGCGCTCACGCCGCCCGCCGCGGGCCGCCGCTACCACCAGACGATCGCCGACTGGCTCGCGCAAAAAGAGAACGTGCGCAGCCAGGAGGAGTACTCGGCCATGCTCGCCCGCCACCTCGAGGCGGCGGGCTGCACCACGCGCGCGGCGTTCACGTACCTCGAATCGGGGGATACGGCGCGCAAGCACTACGCCACCAAGCGCGCCGACGACTACTACCAGAAGGGCCTGTCGCTGCTCGCGGACGACGACGCTCGCTACCGCATCGACGCGCTCCACAACCACGGGGACGTGCTGCAGCTCCTCGGGCGGACCGACGAGGCGCTCGCTTGTTTCCGGGAGATGCTGAGCATCGCTTACCGGCTCGGGCTGAAGGCCAAGGGCGGAGCGGCGCACAACCGCATCGGCCGCCTCTGTCGCGACACCGGCTCGCTCACGCTCTCGCGCCATCACCTCGAGACCGCGCTCGCGCTCTTCGACGCGGTGGGCGACAAGCGCGGAGTCGCGGCCTGCCACGACGACATCGGCAAGCTGCTCTGGGTGCGCGGTGAGTACGAGCCCGCGCTCGAGCAGATGAAAATCGCGCTCGAAATGCGCAAGGAGCTCGGGGACGGGCGCTCCATCGCGCTCAGCCTGAACAACATCGGGTTGGTCTGGCGCGACCACGGCCAGGAGTCGCAAGCGCGTGAGGCGCTCGAGGCGTCGCTGCAGATCCGGCGCGAGCTCAATGATCCGCTCGGCATCGTCGCCAGCCTGAACGACCTCGGTGAGCTGGCGCTCGAGCAAGGCCAGCCCGGCTCCGCGCTCGCGCAGTTCAAGGAGGCGTACGCGCTCGCCCAGGACATCGGTGAGCAGAACCGCATCGCGGACGTGCTCACCAACATCGGAGAAGCCGAGCTCCGCCTGGGGCGCGCGGACGAAGCGGTCCGGGTGCTCCGGCAAGCCGAGGAGCTCTGCGACGACGCGGGCGACAAGCTGCACCTCGCCGCGGCCAAGCGCGGCCTCGCCAAGGCGTACCTCGATCAGGGCGACCTCAAGCGCGCCCGCGAATCCATCAAGCGCGCCGTCGACCTGTTCGGACAGGTGAGGAGCAAGCCGCACCTCGCCGTCGCGCTCCGCACCCTCGGAGAAGTGACCGGCGCGGGCGCCTGGGGCGACGGACACGAGGTGAAGGCGGTCGACTACTTCATGCGCTCCATCGCCATCTGCAAGGAGATCGGCAACGAGCTCGAGGTCGCGAAGAGCTACCTCGCGTTCTCGAACTACGTCTTCTCCTCGACGCACTACAAGCACAACGCGGACATCCAGCGCGAGGCTCAGAAGCTCAAGATCATGGCCGAGGAGATCTTCGAGCGGCACCGCATCGCCTCGCGCCCCGGGGTGAGCGCGTGAGCGCGATTTCCGTGCGCATCAAGCGCGTGGGCGACGTGGAGGTGCCGCTGCCCGCTTATCAAAGCGCCGGCGCCGCCGGAGTCGATCTGTGCGCGGCGATCCCCGAGGCGATCCGCCTGGAGCCCGGTGAACGGCGCCTGATCCCGACCGGGCTCTCGCTCGAAATCCCGGAGGGTTACGAGGCTCAGGTGCGCGCCCGCTCAGGGCTCGCGTTCCGTCACGGCATCGGGATGGTGAACGCTCCCGGCACCATCGATTGCGACTACCGCGGCCCGGTCGGCGTCATCCTCGTCAACTGGGGGCAGGAGCCGTTCGTGGTGGAGCCGCTCTCGCGCATCGCGCAGCTCGTGTTCGCGCCGGTCGCCCGCGCGGAGTTCACGCTCGCGACCGCGCTCTCGGAGAGCGTGCGCGGCTCGGGCGGCTTCGGCTCGACCGGCCGCTGATCTTCGAGCCTCGCGGCCGAACGCACCCGAGCGGCGGAGGCCGGATGCGTTCGGCGGCGGCGCCTCTCATTTTTTCTCGAGCTGGGAGCGCAGCCGCGCTTCACCCTGCTTGATGTCGTCCGGGAGGTTCGCGAAGTCCTCCATCTCCGCGATGGGACGGATCTCGATTTCGGAGACGTCGCCCTCCTTGGCGTCGGTGTTGGGGATGCGCTTCACCCACTCGACCGCCTCTTCGATCGACTTGACCTGCCAGATCCAGAAGCCTGCCACGAGCTCCTTGGCCTCGGCGAAGGGGCCGTCGATGACCGTCTTCTTGGTCTTGCCCTCGAAGCGGACCCGCTTGCCCTTCGAGCTCGGGGTCAGGCCTTCACCCGCGAGCATGATGCCGGCCTTCACGAGCTCCTCGTTGAACTTGCCCATCTCCCGGAAGAGCTCGTCGCTCGGCAGCTTGCTCGCTTCGGATTCCTCGTTGCCCTTGATGATGACGATGACTCGCATGATTTCTCGTTCCTTTCAGGGGGTTGGCTCGGCCAGTTCGGTCACGTCGAGCCTTGCCTCTACCCGAGCAACGAACGAGCCGCGCGCCGATCGACAAACCGATCTTCTTTTTTTCGAATGCCCCCAGGAGCGGCAACTAATCTAGTTATTTCAAGGACTTGGTTGCGCGCGCCGAGCCCTGCGCGTTGCCCCGAGGTGCTCGCCGTGGAGTTGGTCGATCGGCCGAGGTGCACCGAAGGAAGGGGGGTGGAGCGACGGACGTAAATCCGTCGGAGTTGCAATGGTTCGGCTCGGGGCTACACGACTCGCTCGCCTCGACTGAGTCGCCTGACTAGCCTCGGCAGTGATGATCGGAGGGATCCTCGAGAAGACCTGGCGCGGATTCACCTCGTCGTATGACGCGGCAGAGGTGCTCGGCGGGTCTACGCCTCGCGCGACGGTGCTCGCGGTTTTCTCCCTCAGTACGTGCGTGCTTGCCGTGGCGTACCTGCCCGCCTTCGAAGCTTCCCATTTCGAATCGCCCTGGGTCTCGGTCGTGTTCGCCCTGCTCGGCGGGGTGACGACCGCCGTGGCTTTTCGGCACGGGTGCACGGGGCGGTGGGGAAGCCTCGCGACACTTCTCGACAACGCCTTTTACGTGGCGGCCCTCGCGTGGGCCGCCGCGCATACGACGCAGGTCTACGGCCTGTTCTTCTCGGCTTGCCTCGCGGCCATGCTGCTCGGTTTCCAGGCCACGACATACGGGATCAGCGTTCCCATGGTCGCCGCCTTCACGCTGCCGCCCGCGCTGATCGCGTGCTGGTCGAAGCCGGACACGCTGGTGATGCTCGCGCTGTTCGGGACGGTACTCTTGGCGATCGTGCGCTTGACGTTCACCACCGATCAGCGACTCCGCTCGCGGCCGCTCTCGAATTGGGCAGAGCCGCTGCTGCGCGGCGAGAGCGGCAAGCGGTATCGGCTCGGGCCGCTGCTCGGAAGAGGGGGGATGGGGGTCGTGCATCGGGCCGAGACTGAACGAGGCGAGCAGCTGGCGGTGAAGGTGCTCCGCACGCTCGGGAGCGACGACGCGCGGAGCAAGCGTCTCTTGAGGGAGGCACTGACCGTCAACAGCGTGCAACACCCGGGAGTAGTCCCGGTGATTGATTACGGCATGCCGGACGACGGGCCCCCATTCCTCGTCATGGAGCTGCTCGAGGGGAGAACGCTCGCCGACGCGGTCCGCGCCGTTCGAGGCGGGCTCCCCTGGCCCGAGGCGGTTCGTGCGATTCTGCCGGTCCTCGCCGCGCTCGAGGCGGCGCACCGGCGCGAGATCGTCCACTGCGACGTGAAGCCCAGCAACGTCTTTCTCTGCAGAAATGGACAGGTCAAGCTGCTCGATTTCGGGATCGCGCGCTACTCGGAGAACGTACTGGACCTGACCCTCAGCTTGAACGTGGCGGGAACCCCTACGTGCATGGCAAAAGAGCAGTTGCTGAACCCCGACGGGGTCAGCGCGCGCACCGACGTTTGGGGCGCCGGGGCCTGCCTCTTTCACGCGCTCTCGGGCGCGTGGCCACGCGAGGTGTCCGAGCCGTGCCGGTCGATCGACGAGGCGGTGCGAATTCCGGCGCGCCCCATCGAATCGCTGAAGCCGGAGCTCCCTGCCGCTCTCGTGCGCGCCGTGAACGTCGCGCTCGCGGATGACCCAGCTCTGCGCTGGGCGAGCGCGTGGGAGTTCGAGCAGCAGCTCCGAGCTTGCCTGGGTGAGCCCGCTTCGGCGGCCTAGTCGACGCAGTTCCAGGGCTTTTCGAAGGCGCGCTTCGGATCGAGCACCTCGTCGAGGAACGGATCCGCCGACGGACGCGGGTGGTGTTCGGCTTCACTCAAGCGCGCGTCGTGCGAGTCGAACACGCAGCCGTTCGTGTCGAGCGCGACGAAGGATTGAATGTCGTTGCCGTGATCGTCCCGGTGTACGGAAACGATCAGGCGGGGTAACCCGAGCTCGTCGTAGAAGGCTCGGACCAGCACCCAACCGTGCGGGCCCCAGTAGCGCGTGCCGAATGCGCGCACCGTGCCCGCCTCGTCCTCGACGATCGAGACGAAATCCCACGACATGCCGTCGTTCGCGGGGCAGTTGCCGCGCGTTCGCTCCCGGAGCTGCTTGCTCCGTACCCCGGCTCGAGCCTTCTCGTAGTAGGCGAGATCGCTCGTGATCGTCCACGGCAAGCGTGTCTTCGGCTCGTGAAGCGGCGCGTCGAAAATGGAGATCGTAGGCCTGATGCGGCCCTGCCAGATGCCGCTCAAGAGCTCACACTCCGACGGACGAGCGAATTCCTGCTTGGCCTCGCCGCTGTTGCGCACGAAGGGCGCGCCGTCGCGGTCGAGTTGCTGCTCCTCCCCGAAGCGACGAGCGACGCGACCGACGAAGTCGGCGCCGATCGCGTACTCGTTCCGGGACCAGGCTCCTCGCCCCGCTCGATAGAGCGTGACCGAGTCCTTGGCCGTATGAGGAGCCCCGGTCTTCGGGGTCACGGCGAGCTCGCGTCGCACGCGCAGGCGACCGCTCGTGTCGAAGAAGCTCGTCGTTTCGATGCGAGCGATGCCCGATTCGCCCTGGGTGCGCAACATCCGGACGCGGCCCTGCTGGTCGAACGCGAGCACGCGCTCTAGCGTCTGCGGGATCGCCGCCGGGCAGCGCAGGAACCTTCGAGTCTCCGTGCGGAGCTTCCCGCCGCTCTCGAGGGCTCGAAACTCGTCGACGAGCGTTCGAGCCTCCCGCAAGTCCCTCGGGTCGACGTCGAATTTCTCGCCCGGGTAGGGGCTCAGCACCGGCAAGTGCTCCTCGAGTGAGGGAGGCGGAGAACCTTCGGCGCGCGCTCCGAGGCTCATCGGCTCGTCGGGGTCGAGCGACCTGAACCAGTGCGGAAGCTCCGACGCAATCGGGAGCAGGCGAATGGGTGGGGACTCCTTGAACGACTGCCGGTGAAACGTGTCGAAGTCGCCGACCTGGGGCTCGAACTTCCCTCGACGCTGGTAGAGCTCGACCGCGCGCGTTCGGGAAGGCGCAACCGCCTGAAGCAGACCGAGCAGCTCGAGCATCGGCGCGGCGAGCTGCGCCTTACCGGCGATGACCAGCACGCGCTCGCAGGGACGGAGCGGGTCCTCGCAAATCGAGGCCAGGCGCTGGGCCAACGCGCCGCCGCAACTCTCATCGTCCAGCATCGCGGCGTCGAAGGTCTCGGTCCGCGTCACGCGATTTCCTGGTCGATTCAAGGAGAGGCGAACGACGCTCGCGTCGAGCACGCCCTCCGGCGCCAGCGCGAGCAGGAGCACCCCGACGACCGGTGATGGCGACGGCGGAACCGGGGAGGGCAAGAGCCCGCCACTCCACCAATCCGCCGTGATGTATTCGAACGTTCGTTCCCCGAGCAGTACGCGCGGACGGCTGTAGTCGAGGTTCGAGAGCAGCTGGATGTAGTCCGCGAAATCCCCGAAGCGCGTGTTCGGCGCGACATCGAGCTCGAATGCCGTCGCGCGCGGTGGACCGCAGGTGCCGTCGTCACGGCGCGGGATCTCGAGCGCCGGTTCGTCGTCGTCGACCCTTTCGGCGGGGAAATGCGGGGCTCGCTCGCCGCTGATCCCGAGCGAGCCGAGGGCGCTCTGCTCGAGCTTCGCTTTGAAGGCGACGGCGGCGGTAGGCGCCTCCGCGGCTTTACAGAAGCTCCTCTCGCCCGGGGAAGGGGGCGCTGCCGTGGCCGTCGAGCTCGCTTTCACGCGAGGAGCCGGGCTCGACGAACGAATCGGCGCGGCGCTCGGCGCGCAGCTCGAGAACGCGACCCACGTCAGATACGCCCACCGCCTCATCCCACCGTCCCGATTCGTTCAGCCGTCGCCGCGCTTGATCCCGTAGGCCCGGATCTTCTTGTGCAGGTTGGTGCGCTCGACGCCGAGCACCACGGCGGCCTTCGAGATGTTCCAGTCGAGCTCTTTCAACGTATCGATGATGTAGCTGCGCTCGGTGGCCTCGCGGTGCTCGCGCAGGGTGGCGCGCTGGTTCTTGCCGCTGCTCGAGAGCGCGACCGAAGGCTCGCTCGGCGCGTCGTCGTCCCCGTCGTCGAACGGGCTCGTGTGCGGATCTTCGGGGAGATCGGCGATGGTGATCGTGTCGCCGGAGAGAATGGCGGCTCGCTCGATCACGTTCTTGAGCTCGCGCACGTTGCCGGGCCAGGGCCTTCGCATGAGGGCTTCATGCACGCTCTTCTCGAGCGCCTTCTGCTTCAGGCCGTTCTCCTTGCAGAAGCCGATCACGAACGCCTCCGCGAGGAGCGGAATGTCCTCGCGCCGATCGCGCAGCGACGGGCAGCGGATGGGGAAGACGTTCAGCCGGAAGAAGAGATCCTCGCGGAACGTGTTGCTCGCGACGGCCTTGCCGAGATCCTTGTTGGTCGCGGCGAGCACGCGGACGTCCACGTGAATCACGTGCTCGGAGCCGACCCGGACGATCTCGCCGTTTTGGAGCGCGCGCAGCACCTTGGCCTGCGCGGTGAGATCCATATCGCCGATTTCATCGAGGAAGAGGGTGCCGCCGTGCGCCTGCTCGAAGAAGCCGCGCTTGCGCGCCTGGGCGCCGGTGAAGGAGCCGCGCTCGTGACCGAAGAGCTCGCTCTCGATGAGCTCACGCGGGATGGCGGCGCAGTTGACCTTGACGAAGGGCGCGTCCTTGCGAGGGCTCAGGCGGTGGATGGCGCGGCTCACGAGCTCCTTGCCGGTCCCGCTCTCGCCCGTGATGAGCACGCTCGCCTTCGTGGGGGCGACCTTGTCGATCCCCTGGAAGAGCCGCTGCATCGGGCTGCTCGTCCCGATCATCTCGTAGCGCGCCTCGAGCTCCGCGCGCATGTGAGCCACCACGCGAGAGAGGCGCGCGGTGCGGATCGAATTGGTGACGCTGACGAGCACGCGCTCGCGATTGAGCGGCTTCTCGAAGAAGTCGCTCGCCCCGAGCTTGATCGCCGCGACGGCGTCGTGAACGGTGGCGTGCCCGCTGATCACGATCACCGGAAGCTCGCGCGTGGCCTCGTCCGAGCGCACCTTCTCGAGCGCCGAGAGGCCGCTCATCCCCGGCAGCTTGAGGTCGAAGATCGCGAGATCGACCGGCGCCGCGCCGCCAGCGAGCAGGGACAGCGCCTGCTCCGCGGACTCGGCCTCGAGCACCCGGTAGCCCTCACCGGAGAGCACCATCTCGAGCGTTCGACGGATGTTCTTTTCATCGTCGACCACGAGCACGGTCGGGGCCACGGTGGAGAGCGGAGCGCTGACGGGTGCTTCTTCCATGGGCGTTCGATCAGAGGGGCGGAGCGGGCTCGGACGGGTCCTCGGACCGGTTCGAGACGGGGGGAGCCTCGGGGCCGGGGCCGAGCACGGCGAGGAAATTCTTCGCCGGAACCGAGAACGCGCTCTCCGGGTAGTCGCTCAGCACTCGGCGGAGCGCGCCGCGCGCCTTCTCGGGCTCTTTCTGCTTCATGTAGATCTCGCCGAGGAGCGTCAGCGCCTCGGGCTCGAGCCCCGAATCGCCGAAGGTGCGGAGCGCGTACTCCACGCGCATGATCGCGGCCTTGAAGTTGCTTTCTCCGAGATAGAAGCGAGCCACGTAGAGCTCGTGCCGGGCGAGCAGGCCCATGACGACGGCCTGCATGTACGCGAGCTCGCGCACGTACTCGCTCTTCGGGAAGTCGTTCAGGTACTGGCGAATGGTGACGAGCGCGTCGTTCACGCTCGCGAGATCGCGCTCCTCGAGCGGGGGAAGCAGCGCGGACTGGCTCACCGAGTCGTATTGCGCCTTCGCCACGCGGTAGCGCGCGTACGGCACCTCGGGATCGTTCGGGTAGTCGTGGACGAACGATTTGTAGCCCGTGATGGCCTCGGCGTACTTTTCCTGGCGATAGTTCGCGTCCGCCATGCGGAGCTCGGCGAGGCGCGCGTAGCGGCTGTACGCGTACTTTCGCCGAACCTCGGTCATGATCTCGTCCATGCCCTCCCAGTTGCCGCTTTCATAAGCGGCCATGCCGCGCTCGTACTCGCGCTTGGCGTTTTCACTATAGTCGAGCGCGCTCTCGGCGTCGCGATCGCTCCCGCCGCACCCGAGGGGCACGGCGGAGAGGCCTGCGGCCACTAGCAAGAACCCGACCGCGCGCCACGGTCGCGACGAGGTCAGGGGGATTGGCCGTCGAAAGGAAGGGAAGGGGGCCATGAGGGAGAGATTCTCGTTCCGCGTGTTACCGGCGCGCGCACCCGACCGCAAGCAGGGGCTGGAAGCCCCTCGCGATGGGGCTGGCGTAGCGGCGGTCATCGGGTAAAGATGGGCCGCCCCGAGGTTCCGATGACCGAAAAGGTACCCATGACCCCAGGCGGCGCGCAAAAGCTGCGTGAAGAGCTGACGCGCCTGAAGGAAGAACGTCCGAAGATTTCGCGAGAAATCGGCATCGCCCGCGAGCACGGGGACTTGAGCGAGAACGCCGAGTACCATGCCGCCAAGGAGCGACAGGGCCTGGTCGAGGCCCGGATCAAGGACATCGAAGACAAGCTCGCGCGCGCCGAGGTCATCGATCCGACCAAGCTCTCCGGCGACCGGGTGCGCTTCGGGGCCACCGTGCGCTTGCTGAACCTCGACACCGACGAGGAGAGCACCTACCAGATCGTCGGCGCCGACGAGGCCGACATCGACAACGGCTTGATCTCGATCTCGGCTCCGCTCGCGCGTGCGCTCATCAGCAAGACCATCGGAGACGAGGTCGAGGTGAAGCTGCCCGCCGGGACGCGACGCTACGAGATCAGCAGCATCGAGTTTCGTTGACGTTCGTCGCGCCGTAGCCCGTGCTTCGAAGACTCGCTCTCGCGATCCTCGCCGCCTGGTTCGTCCTCGCCGCCGAGTTCGCCGTGGTGGCGCTCCTCAATCAGGAGCGCATCGCGAGCGTGTGGGAACTGTCGCGTGGCGGGTTCTATCTCATGCCGGCCGCCTTCACGGCCGGAGCCCTGCTCGGCGCGCTCGGGCTCTTGCTGGTTCGCCTGCTGCAGGCGAGCCGTCGCACCCTCGACCGCGCGGTGTTCGCCGGGCTCTGGGGCTGTTTCGCGGCGGTGGTCGGCTTCGGGGTGGGTGGCGGCCGCCACCTCTCGGCGCTGCCTCTGCGCTTGGGCTTCGCTCTGGCGGTCGGCGTGGCCGGCGTGCTGTTGGCCTGGTTGCTCGCCCCGGCAACGCGACGGCTGTTCCGGGATCGTCCGCTCTTGATGACGCTCGTCGCCGGGATCGTCATCGTGGCGCTCGAGCTCGCGAACCGCTTCGTGCTCGTGCGGCTCTATCCCGCGTTCCATCAGGGGCTCGGCGCGGCGGTGCTGCTGCTCGCGCCCTTGCTCGCCGCGCCCTGGCTCGAGATCGAGGAGGAGCCGCGCAGGCGGGCGGTCTTCGTCCCGCTCGCGCTCGCTCTGGTCCTGACGGCATCGCTGCCCTTCGCGGCCAAGCGGCTCTCGAACTTCGATAACTTCCGCCTGGTGCTGCTCGAGCGGGCACCCTTGCTGGGGCGCGCCGTCGAGCTCTCGGCGCGCATTGCACCGCCTCGCGGCTTCGAGGACGAGGGTTGCTCGGATCCGGCGGGCTGCGGCGAGGTAGCGAGCAGCGGGCCGGCGGGGCGCACCCTCGACTTCCGCCGCCGCGACCTCTTGCTCGTGACCGTGGACGCGCTGCGCGCGGATCATCTCGGCGCGTACGGCTACACGCGGCCCACGACGCCTGCGCTCGATGCTCTGGCTCGCGAAGGCGTCGTCTTCGAGCACGCCTACGCACCGACGCCGCACACCTCTTACTCGGTGACTTCCTTGATGACGGGGAAGTACATGCGGCCGCTCTTGCTGCAGGACACCGGGCAGGACTCCGACACCTGGGCCGGGCTCCTCCGCACGTACGGCTACCGGACCGCCGCGTTCTACCCGCCCGCCATTTTCTTCATCGATCCGCACCGCTTCGCGCCATTTCAGAACAGCTTTCTCGGCTTCGAATACCGCTGGGTGGAGTTCGCCGAGGGCGAGAAGCGGCTCACGCAGGTGCGGAAGTACCTGGACGAGGCGCCGGACGACAAGCCGCTCTTCGTCTGGGTGCACCTGTTCTCGCCGCACGAGCCTTACGAGGCGCACCCCGAGTTCCCGTTCGGCGACCGGGACGTCGATCGCTACGACAGCGAGATCGCCGCGGCGGATCGCACCGTGGGCGAGATCGTGAAGGCCTTCCGTCAGAAGCGCCCGCAAGCCGCGGTCATCGTGACGGCCGATCACGGCGAAGAGTTCGGCGAGCACGGCGGCCGCTATCACGGCACGAGCGTTCACGAAGAACAGGTGAGGGTCCCGATGATCCTCGCCGCGCCGGGCGCGATTTCGCCTCGCCGCGTCCGCGAGCCCGTGCAAACCATCGATCTTTTGCCGACGGTGCTCTCCGCGCTCGAAATCCCGCGCCCGCCGCGCGTGCGCGGCCGCGATCTCGGCGGGCTCGTCACGGGTAGCGCCGCGGAGGCGAAAGGGCTCGCCTTCTCCGAGACCGACGAGCAGGTGATGCTCGCCGAGGGCAGCTTGCGGCTCCTCTGTCAGCGCAGGGTCGGCGCCTGTCAGCTGTTCGACGTCGCGACCGATCCGCATCAACAGAAGGACCTCGCGCGCGACAAACCGCGCGAGCACGAGGCGATGCGAGCGACGCTGAAGGAGCTCGCCGCCTCGCACGGCCGCTACGAAGCGAGCGGCCTGCGCAAGGAAGGCAAGGGCTGGCCGGCGGCGATCCTGCGCGCGCTGTCGGGCGACGGCGACGCGGCCGAAGAGCTCGCGGCGCTGCTCGACGACGCGGATCTCGGGATACGGCGCAAGGCCGCCGAGCTGTTGTTCGAGAT
>JAEZYO010000403.1 GCA_023419055.1 Pseudomonadota bacterium
TCGACAACCTGCGCCAGGCCATCCTGGTCTTCGACGGCGACGGCAGGGTGGTGAACGCGGAGTCGCGCCAGGCGTCGCTCTTGTTCGGGAGCGCCGAGCTCGAGGGGCGCCGTGTCGCCGAGCTCCTGTACCCGGAAGCGGGCGGCTGGGACGCCGAGCTCCGAGCGTTCGACGACTGGCGAAGCCTCGCGTTCGGCGCGACACCGGAGGATTTCGACGAGGTGAAGGCGTTCGCTCCTCCGTCGGTGCGCTTACCGAGCGGGAAAGGCGAGCTCGCGCTCGAGCTCGAGTTTCGCCCCATCGTGCGCGCCGGCCGGGTCGAGCGCGTGATGTTGCTCGCCACCGACGAGACGGAGAAGGTTCGCCTCGAGCGGCAGGTGCTCGCGCAGAGCGAGCGTCACGCGCGACAGATGGCAGCGATGCGGCGCCTGGTCTCCGCGGGCGGACAGGAGTTCGTCCGCTTCCTCGAGGCTTCGCGGCGCAGGCTCGCTCGAGCGAGGGCGCTCTCCGCCGCGAAAGTGGCGTCGCACGGCGATTTCAACGAGTGCTTCGGCATCGTCCACACCCTGCGCGGTGAGGCCAGGGTGCTCGGCCTGGACGATCTCGCCGACGAGGCGGAGCGGGCCGAGGTCGCGCTCGCCGAGGCTCGAAGGGCCGCTTTGGTCGCGGAGGGCGCTCCCTCGCTCGGCGGGATCGAGGCGCGGCTCGGGCGGGCCGGCGGGCTCGTCGACGAAGCCGAGCGCCTCTTCATCGAGGCGTCTCCGAGCGGGCGCGCGGTGCTCGAGCAAGTCACGGTGCGGAGACCGGATCTCGCGGCGCTCTGCCGCTTGTCGAGCGAGCACGGCGGCGAGCTCGCGCGCCTCGCCGAGCGGGTTTCGGCGCGCAGCCTGGGCGAGCTCGTCGCGCCGCTCTCCGACAGCGTCCCGCGTTGGGCCGAGGCGGTGAACAAGCGCGCGCGGCTCGAGATCGAGGGCCGGGAAGTGTTGATCCCCGAGCGCCTCGCGGCCGTGCTCACCGGCTCGCTCACTCACCTGACCAAGAACGCGATCGCGCACGGCATCGAGGCTCCCGAAGAGCGCGAGCGCACGGGCAAGCACGCCGTGGGCCTCGTGCGCATTTCTGCTTCCCCGGCCGCAACCGGCCTTGCGGGCGCCATCTCCATCGACGATGACGGGCGCGGAGTTGCTTCGAATCCGCTGCTCGCCGCGGCGCTCTCCGCCGGCGGAGCTTTGGCGGGCAGGGACTCGTTTCGCTCGGCGCCCCCGACCGACGACGCCGAGCTCGCCGGGCGCGGGGTCGGGCTCTCCGCCGTGGTACGAGAGCTCGAGAGTATCGGGTTCATGTTGTCGATAGAGCAACGCCCGAGCGGCGGCTCGCGCTTCTCCATCTCGTCGCGTGAGGTGCGCTCGTGAGCACGACGCCGCCGGGGCGCTCGGATCAGGCGGGCCGCATCGTCGTCATCGACGACAGCTGGACCATCCTCGAGCAGATCAAGCAAACGCTCAACGCTTGCGGCTACGACGTCAGGACCACGACAGGTGCCGACGTGGCTGCCAGGCTCGTGCGAACCGCGGACCTTGCGATCGTCGATTTTCACATGCCGGGGATGAACGGGACCGAGGTGCTCGCCGAGCTCCGCAAGGCTGCACCTCGCGAAGGATGCTGCCTCTTCTATCTTTACACCTCCGATCGCGACGAGGCCGCGCGCTACGCCGAACATGGATTCGACGGCGCCTTCCTGAGGAAGGGCGAGGAAGCGGCGCTCGTGCCGCAGGTGGACGCCGTGTTCCGCACCGTGCGGATGAGGAGCCTGGCGGAGCGCATGCGGAGAGCGCGCAGCACGGCTTAGAGCCGGCTTTTAGGCTCCGACTTGTCACTCCTCGGTGGGCGGAAGTAGGGTCGGCGCGTGCGTCCCGGCCTCGCTGCTCAAGCTCGCGCTCTGATCCTCGGCCTCCTTACGGCGCTGACGATCGTTTTGATGGGCGGGGTCGCATTCGCCGACAGCGCGAAAAATCTCCTGGCTGGCGCCAAACCCAGCGCGTCGAGCGGTGTGACCTCCGTCGAGCGGCTGACCGACGGCGTCGCCGCCGTGGACGGCGAGACCTGGAAGACGCCACTCAGCGCTCGCTTCGCCGGGTTCGACGCTTTCGTGACCTACGATCTCGGCGAGGAGCGCGAGCTCGTCGCGCTCGTCTTGCAGGGCGACAACAACGATCGCTACGAGGTCGCGCTCTCGAGCGACGGGAAGACCTTCCAACCTGCCTGGGTGGCGAGCGAGCAGCGGCGCGGCGGATTGCAGCTGCGCTCCACGAAGGACCTCGGAGCGCGCGGCCGTTACTTGCGCCTCCGGCCCGTGAGCGGCGACGACGCTCTCGGCGTGACCGAGCTCCAGGCATTCGAAGCGTTGCCGACCCCGTTCCCGCCGGACCTCCCGCGCAAGACCGGCGTTTCGCTCGATCGACGCGTGCGTGATCGGACCCTGGTGTTCGGGCTGGCACTGATTTTCGCGTTGCTGGTGGTAAGAGCCCGAGCCCAAAAGGAGGTCTACGCGCTCGCGCTGTTCGTCGTCTTGGCCGCTGGGTACGGCCTGGCAGAAGCGCTCGGCGCAGCTTGGCCCGTCTCGAATCGCGAGGTATCGCTCGTGCGTGCCGTGGTGGCCGCGGTCGCTGCCGTGGCCGTGGTGAGGCTCGGGTTCTCGCCCGCGCGCTACCCCGTACACCGCGCCCTGGTCACGTCGGTGCTCGCCCTGTGCGCGATCCTCGGCGTGCTCGCGTTCTACAACCTAGGGCGCCCGCAGTTCTACGATGTCGCCGCGCGGCAGCCGACGTTCGCTCACTACCTCGACCTTCGACAGTACTACACGAGCGCCAAGTACTTCCGTGAGCTTGGCTACGAGGGCACCTACGAGGCCGACGTGCTCGCGTACGGCGCGGACTCCGGGCAGTCGCTCGAGAGCCTCGCCAAGACCCCGATGCGGGACCTCTACTCGCTCCGCGACAGCGACGTAGGAGCGCAGCGAGCTCGCATCGAGGCCAGGCGAGAACGCTTCACTCCCGAGCGCTTCGAAGCGTTCCGCGCCGACGCCCGCTTCTTCCGCTCGGTCATGGGCACCCGTCACTACCTCGAGACGCTCCAGGACTTCGGCGCCAACGCGACGCCCTTCTGGATGAGCGTGGTGCACGTCCTGTTCGACGCGGTTCCTCCGAGCAACCTGGCGTTCACGATCACCGGGAGCTTCGACGTGCTCCTCTTGCTCTTGACGCTCGTGGTAGTGGGCAGGACCTTCGGCCTCGCCGCCGCCCTCCTTTGTGGGGTCGTGTTCGGCGCGAACGATTTCGTGATGTACGGGACGAACTGGGGTGGGGCCACGCTCAGACACGACTGGCTCTTTTGCCTCGGGCTCGGCGCGTGCGCGATTCGTCGCGAGCGGTTCGCGCTCGGGGGCGCCCTGTTCGGTGTCTCCACGATGATTCGCGCTTTCCCGGCGCTCGCGCTCGCCGGGATCGGGCTCGCCGCGGCGTGGCGCGAAGTGGACGCCTACCGCAAGCTCCGTCGCCTGCCGACTCGCGTCGAGCTCGTCGAACGGCAGCGCGACGTGCTCCGGGTGGCCGCCGGTGCGCTCGGGGCGGCAATCTTCGCTTTCGCTTTCGCCTGGCTCGTACTGCCCGAAGCGTCTTGGATCGAGTGGTACCGAAAGGTTGCTCTAGGCGACGCGGAGCCTCATCCCGCGACGCTCGGCTTGCGCGTGTTGCTCGGCGGTTCGGAGTTCAACCAGGCGTCCGTCCTGCGAGCGCGGGTGACGGTGTACCTCGCGGCCGTCGTGGTGTTCGGCGGCGCCGTCGTGCTCGCCTGTCGGAGTCGCCGGCTGGATCACGCCGCGCTGCTCGGGCTCGTGCTCGTTCCGGTCGTGTTCTCGCCGGCTCCCTACTATCTCCACCTGATCTACGTCCTACCCTTGCTCGCGTTCGACGGCCGGGTGCCGGGAGAACCGCTCGCTACGTTGAGCGCGAAGTCGGCCTCGCTCGTCCTGCCGTTGCTCGTGCTCTGCGCGGCGCAGTACTTCGCCGTCCCGATCCCCGACTGGGGGCTCCATTTCGCGCTCGAGAACGCGATGCTCTTCGTCGCCCTGGGCGCGCTCCTGTTCTTGCTCGAGCGCGATCGCGTGCGAGCGTTCCTGAACGAAGCGCCGTCCCAGAGCGCGGACACGAGCGAGTGATCGCCCTCGGATTCTCGCGCAGTCTACGGGTGTCACGCCAGCTGTGCTTGCTCGCGCTGAGCGCTCGTAAAGCTTCACGGGCTAGTTTTTGCGCAAGGGGGGCGGAATTGACTCGAGAGTCGCTCTCGGGTCGAATGGAGCACTGAATGGGTAGGAGACCTTTCCTGTGCCTCGCGTTGCTCGCGCTCGCGCTCACGGGAGGGTCAGCGCGGGCCGACGACGAGGTCCTCGTCCCCGTGCCGCTGCAGATCGAGCTCTTGACCAAGGTCGCTGCCTACGACAAGAACCTGCCCGGGCGCGCTCGTCAGGGCGTGCGCGTCCTGATCCTGACTCGTGCGGGCAAGCCGCTCGCCAGCCGCGTGGCGCAACAGGCGGCGCGCGCGCTCGACGGCAAGAGCATCGTCGGACAACCCGTCGTCGTCTCCCAGGCGGAGTTCACGAGCGGACCGGAGCTCGGTCGCAAAGTGAAGGAAGACGGAATCGCCATCCTATACGTGACTCCCGGCTTCGAGGCGGGCGAGCTCAAGTCGATTTCGAGCGGCCTCGTAGGGGCGAGCGTGTTGAGCGCCGGCGCCGTGGCAAGCTTCGTGCACGAGGGGGTCGTGCTCTCGTTCGATCTGGTGAGCGGCAAGCCGAAGTTGCTCGTGCACATCGCCCGCGCGCGCGATCAGCATGTCGAGCTCTCTTCCTACGTCCTCAAGCTGGTGAGGGTCGTACAATGACGCCTCGTCTCTGTCTCTCGCTCGCCCTCGGCGCCGCGCTGCTCGCACCCGCTGCTGCCTCGGCAGAGGATCTGGAGGGCCTACTCGACACGTCGGTGGTGAGCTCCGCGTCGAAGTCCGCGGAGACGGTGAGCGTCGCCCCTGCGACCTCGATCGTGATCACGGCGGAAGAGCTGCACAGCTACGGCATCCACAGCGTGGACCAGGCCATCAATTTCCTCGCCTACGGCATGGTGGCGGAGCGGCGCTTCCAGACGGCGGAGGTCGGCGCGCGAGGCGTGCTTCTGACGAGCGACTTCGGCAGCCACGTGCTCTTGATGGTCGACGGTCACGTGCTGAACGAGCAATGGGGCGCGACCGCGTACTTCGATCGGGGCACGACCATCCCTCTCGAAATCATCGATCACATCGAGGTCGTGCTCGGCCCGGGGTCGGTCCTCTACGGTTCGAACGCGATGCTCGGGATCGTGCACGTCGTCACCAAGCGCGCCAAAGATTACGAGGGGGCTCACGTGGTGTTCGAGGGGGAGGTCCCGACCACGCTCCGCATCGCCGGAGGTTTGGGCAAGGAGTTCGAGCTCGCAGGCACTCGCGCCGAGGTGGTCTTCGAGCTCGAAGACTACGTGCAGAACGGTCCGACCTTCGACTTCGGGCCACAGGACGTAGGCCCCGATGCGGTGACCGGCGAGCCGCGTGATTTCGATCCGAACCCGGAGGATCGCGTCTATCCGGCCGGGATCTGGGGCGGAAGGGGCGACGACGCCTTCTACAGCCACGCTCCGGCCGCCTACCTGAAGCTCAGGCTCGGTGAGCTGCAAGTCGCGGCCCGAGCGGCGATGTACGACCGCTCGTACCCGAGCGACGGCGGGAACTTCGACGATCCCGATAGCCACGAGGTCGACCATTGGGCTTCGGTCGACGTCAAGTACAGCGCCGTTCTATCGGCCGCGTTCGGGCTCTCGACGCGGCTGTACGGCGACATCTACCAGTACGATCAGTACTGGACCAGCAACGGCGCGGAGGACTGCCTCGAAGGGCAAGACGCGGGGTGTCTCTGGCACCTCGAGGGCACCGCGCGCTGGATAGGGCTCGAGCCGCAGCTCACCTTCGATTGGTTCGAGGACCAGCGCGCCACCACGTTGATCGGGCTCGACGGGCGCATCAAGCACATCGACTCGAGCGTCGACTTCATCGACAACTCGACCGACGAGAGCCCCGGCGCCATCGGAGCGTACGAGCACACGGAGGAGGCGCTCGCCGCGTACCTGCAGCAGACGTTCTGGTTCACCGCGTGGCTAGGAGCGAACGCGGGCGCCCGCCTCGACGTGGACGATCGCTTCGGCAGCCACTTCTCGCCGCGCGCCGCGCTCGTGACGTTGCCCTGGCAGGGGGGCACGCTGAAGGGCATCTATTCCGAGGCATTTCGAGCCCCGACGGCTTTCGACATCTATTACAACGACCCCGACGGCCAGGTCCCCGGCGGGTCGGAGCTAGAACCCGAGACGGTGCGCTCCATCGAGGCGAGCCTCGAGCAACGCTTCGGCGCGCAGGCGCTCACGTTCAGCGCCTACCAGGCTTGGTGGAACGATCTTTTGCTCGTGCAGGAGCTCGGCCCCGAAGAAGTCGAGGCAGCCGTCGCGCGGGGCGAGCTCGAGGACCGGGTCGAGTTCGCCTATCAGGTGAAGAACGTCTCGCGCATCGAGAGCTACGGCTTCGACGTCGGCTATCAGGGCTCGTCGCTCGAGGGACGCCTGCGGTACGGCGTCGGGTTGAGCGAAGCCTTCGCGCGCCGTGAGGAGCCGGGCGCCGCGAAGGCGTTGCTGAACGTCGCGCCCCAGACCTTCGGCAACGCGCGCGTCTCGTACGATTTCTCCGGCAGCCTACCCACGCTCGCGCTCGCGGTGCGCTTCGTCGGCGAGCGGCCCGCGGACGACTACCCGGACGCAGGCTTCGTGGACCCCTTCGTCGAGCTCCGAGGCACCGCTACGGGCACGACCCCGCTCCCCGGGCTCTCGTATCGGGTCGGGGTGAACTACATCAGCGCCGAGCACGGCTCGTACGTCGTCCTCGGCGGGAGGCTCCCGAACGGTGAGCGCGAGTTCGTCCCGAACGATCAGCTGCGCGCCTTCGTCGGGTTGAGCTACGATCTTCCGCTCTAGCGGGCCTCCTTCTAGCGCGGCGGCCGGGAGCTCTCGTCGCTCGGCGGCTTCCAGCCCGCGCGCTTGAAGGTCTTGAGCGTCGCCGCCGTCAGCGCGTCGTTGTCGCAGTAAAACGCGTGCCGCGGCGAGTCGACGTAGCGATTCCCGCCTCGGAGGTCATAGTCGACCTCGGTCACGATGCGACGGAAGCGCTCCGCGCTCGCAGGATCGTGCTGCTTGGCGCGAGCGTACTCGGCGACGAGCGCCGCGAGACGGTCCACGTGGGGGTAGAGCGCGCCGTTCAGCTCCGCGTAGCCCAGCGTGAAGAGGCTCGGGTGCTTGCGGCTGAAGCACGTCAAGAAGTGGCTCACGCAGTGCCCCTTTCGCTCCACGACGCCCTCCTCGACGTAGGGGATGGCCATGCGGTAGCCCGTCGCGGCCACGACCTCGTCGATTTCGAGCGACGAACCGTCCTTGAAGCACACGCGGGGTCCGTCGAAGCGCGCGACGTCACCCTTGATGGTGATGTCCCCGTGACGCAGGTGATGAAGGAGCTGATCGTTCATCAACGGGTGTGTCTCGAGGATGCGGTGATCCGGCTTCGGCATGCCGAGCTTGGTCGTGTCGCCCACGATCAGCCGCTGCAGCCACGAAAATATCGGCGCCTCGATCCACTTCGGGAGCTTGGGCCCCTCGTGGGCGAAGACGTCCGCGGGCTTTCCGAAGATGTGCTTCGGGATGAAATAGTAGCCACGGCGGACGCTGACGTAGGCGCGGTCGGCGTAGCGGGCCGCGTCGCACGCGATGTCGGCGCCGGAGTTGCCGAGTCCGATGATGAGCACTCGCTTTCCCGAGAACTCCTTCGGGCTGCGATAAGTCTGAGTGTGCCGGAAGGTGCCGCTGAAGCTCCCCGGGTACTCGGGAATGTTCGGGCTCCAGTTGACGCCGGTCGCGCAGACCACGCCGTGGTACTCGAGGCTCTTCCCGCCGACCGTGACGGTCGCGCCGTCTGCGTGCGGGACGACCTTCTCGACCGCCTGACCGAAGCGGATGTGCGGGCGGATGCGGTACGCGTCCGCGAAGCCGCGCAAGTACTCGAGGATCTGCTCGCGACGCGGATAGTCCGGAAACGACTCGGGCATCGGATACCCGAAGAAGCCGCTCAGGGTGCGCGAGGAGATGAAATGGGCGCTCTCGTAAAGGGGGGTTCCCGGATTGTCGATGTCCCAGAGACCCCCGACGTCGGTGTGACGCTCGTAGAGGTCGAACTCGACGCCGCGCTGCAGGAACGCGCGCGCCTGAGCGAGGCCGGAAGGCCCTGCGCCGATGATGCAGTAGCGATGGGCCGACGTCGCCAGCGCGACGCTGGGCTCGCTGGGCGAAGGGACGAAAGCAGGTGATGCCGCCACGCCGGAGCCATCCCACGTCGAAAGAGGTCGGGCAATAGGGACCCCTTTCGGCGTGGGACAGGCAACGTTTTCAGCGAGGCGGCCGAGAAGGTGAGGAGACGCGAAGGAACCGCCCCGATGATGTCCCTTTCTCGCCCCTGGCTGTGCCTGCTTTCCGTCCTGTTCCTGACCGCCTGCGGGGAGGACGGAGCCAAAAAGAAGGCCAATCCTACCGGGGAGGCCGACCCCGTGGCCGAGTCTGCCTGCGATGACGCAGCGGATAACGACGGGGACGGGTTTTCCGATTGCGACGACCTGGACTGTCGAATGGCCGGCGGCGCCTGCACGCTCGCTCCCCGGCTCGACCGTACGGTAGCGACGACGGTCGCTGAAGCGGCGCGCTTCCTCTACACGGGAAAGGATCCGATTCAGAAGGGCGCGCAGCCGGAGGCCTTCCAGGCCAAGCGCGTCGCGATCGTGCGGGGCCGAGTCGTCGGCGTTTCGGGGGAGCCGCTCTCGGGCGTCCGCGTCGAGATCGTGGGCCACGACGAGTACGGCTACACGCTGACGCGTGACGACGGAGTCTTCGATCTCGCCGTGAACGGCGGGGCGCGCCTCGTGGCGCGCTACACGCTCGACGGCTACCTCACGGCGGAGCGCGTCGCGCAGCCGGGCTGGCAGCGGTACGGGCGGGTGCCCGAGGTGGGGCTCGTCGCCGAGGCGGACCACGCCGCCACCGTCCGTGCGAACCAGGACGGCGTGCAGGTCCTCGAGGGTGACTTCACGGAGGACGCCTTCGGAGCTCGGCAGCCTATCGTGATCTTTTCGCCGGGAACGTCGTTGACCGCCAAGCTCGGGAAAGGCGGGGAAAGCGAGCTCTCGAGCATGACCGTGCGAGTCACGCAGTACCCGTTCGAACCTCCGAGCATCGAGAGCGCGTTCGAGAGCGCACGCTTCTCGGCCGGCACGCTCCCGACCCGCAGCGGCTTCGACTTCGGCGTCGACTTCGGCGTGGAGGAGGCGAAAGAGCTCGGCGCGACCACGGTCGCGTTTTCGAAGCCCGCCAGCCTCTACCTCGAAAACTTTCTCGACCTCCCTGTGGGATCGCCGGTTCCGATCGGTCACTACCAACGGGGTGAGGGGCAATGGCAACCGGCGCTCGGTGGCAGGGTGGTCGAGATCCTTGATGAGGTGGACGGCGAAGCCGTGCTCGACGTCGACGGAGACGGCGAGGCGGACGACGAATCCACGCTCGAAGACGCGGGGATCCGGGTCGCGGAGCTCCGTGAGCTCGCTCGGCGCTACGAGCCGGGCGCGACCCTCTGGCACACGGCGCTCACCCACTTCTCGCCCTGGACGCTGTTGTTCCCCTCGGCCCCGCCGCCCGGCGCGCTCGCTCCCGTTGCGGGAAGCGTGCTGTCCCGCAAGCTCGAAGCGCCGTCGCGCCGCGGCCAGGTCGCCGTCGAGACCCAGGCGGTCTCTCAGAGCATCGGGATCGCGGGCACTCCGTATTCGCTGAACTACCAGAGCGACCGGACCAAAGGCTACGAGGCGGCGTACCGCATCGAGGTGCCCGTCTTGCCGAAGAAGGTTCCGCCCAACCTGAAGGCGGCCTACTCGGTGGTCGACATCGCGGGGCAGTCCTTCATCGAGGTCTTCGAGCCCAAGGCCGAGCAGAAGCACGTCATCGATTGGGACGGCAAAGACGCCTTCGGTCGCGAGCTCCAGGGGCCGCAGACCGCCTCGATCTTCGTGGGTTACGTGTACCCGGGGACGCTCAGCGTCGGGGCGATGTTCGGCGCGGCCAAGGACCGCAGCAACGTGGTCGAAGTCGGCGAGGAGGGCGCCGCGGTGCCCGATGCCGTGGTGTTTCAGTTCTTCGAGTCGACCGTCGGCGTCTGGGACGCCAGGGGCTACGAGCTCGGTGGCTTCGGCTTGGACGTGCTCCACGCGTTCGACCCCGCGCATGACACCATCTTCTTCGGAGGCGGGGATATTCGGACGGCGCAGAGCGTCGCGCACGTGGTCACGCAGCCGGTGGTCGGCGAATTCGACGTGGGCACGCCCGACGGTGTGGCGTCGACCGCGGACGGGAGCATCCTGGTCACGGACGACCAGGAGGAAAGCGGAGACGCGGGACGGATCCTGCGCATCGACCCGGAGGGTAAGGTGACGGTGCTCGTGGGGAGCGGCGCCGAAGGCGACGCAGGTGACGTCGAGCTCTCGTCACCTCAAGGGGTCGTGATCACCGACGACGGCTCCATCATCGTCGCTGATTTCAGCGCGGACGCGGTGCGCAAGATCGGCCCGGACGGCTCGGTGCAGACGCTGCTCGGTCCCGCGAGCGACGACCCGCTCGTCGAGGCAGACTTGCCGGCTCTGGATGGCCTCGCGCTCGGTCCGAGGCAGGAGCTCTACCTCGCCGACTCCGACGAAGTGGCGAAGCTCGAAGGCGGCGAGTTCATTCGCTTCGCCGGTGGCGGCGAGAACGAGGGGGATGGCCCGGCGCGTGAAGCGAAGCTCGACACGCCGAGCGGCATCGCCGCGGCACCGGACGGCACCGTGTTCATTTCGGAGCGCTTCGGGCACCGCGTTCGCAAGGTGACTCCGGACGGCATCATCCAGACCGTGGCCGGCACGGGCGCGCCGGGGTTCTCCGGCGACGGTGGTGACGCGCTGCTCGCGGAGCTCGACGAGCCGCGAGGGCTCGCCCTCGGCCCCGACGGTTCGCTCTACGTTGCCGACCAGAACAACGATCGGATTCGCCGCCTTTCTCCCGACGGAACGATTCAAACCGTCGTGGGCGGTGGTGACGCGACGCTCGAAGAGGGCCAGCTCGCGAGCAAGGTCGCGCTCGACGCGCCGGACGGCATCGCCTTCGGGAGCGACGGCGCGCTCACCATCGCCACCCGAAACAAGGTCTATCGAGTGGCGAAGGGGACGAAGAGGCTCGGTTTCGAAGAGAGCCTCGTGCCTTCCAGCGACGGGCGCGCTCTCTTTCGCTTCGACGCTCGCGGCAAGCACATCGCCACCATCGACGCGGTGACCGGCGTAACGGAGGTCACCTTCGGCTACGACGAGTCGGGGCTCCTCACCTCCATCCCCGACAAGAGTGACAAGAAGAACCCCACGACGATCGCGCGAGACGGAGCCGAGGTCGTCATTACGGCGCCCTTTGGCCAGAAGACGACGCTGACGCTCAACGAAGACGGGATGGCGGAGGTCGTGACCGATCCGCTCTTTCGCAGGGTAGAGCTACGGTACGAGCGCGCGAGTGAGGGAAAGCCGCGGCTGCTCCTCGATCTCGTCACCGATCCCAAGGGTGGAGAGCACGGCTTCGAGTACGGCGAGCTCGGCTTGCTCGAGAAGACGAAGGACCCGACGGGTTACGGCGAGACCTTCGAGCGAAAGCCCCGAGGTACCGGACACGACGTGACCGTGACGACCAAGGAAGGTCGAAAGTTCGTGTACTCGACCGCAACCGGTGCGGGCGATCTCCTGGTTCGCGGGCTCGAGCTCCCGGACGAGAGCAAGTTCGACTGGCAAGACACCGTCGAGACCACGAAGCAGAACCACGCCAACGGGACCAAGGTCAGGACCAACTTCGTGGCGGACATGAGCTTCGGTGGGCAGGTCATGCTGCCGGCCGAGGTGACGCTCACCTTGCCCTCGGGGCGCTCGCTGACGGCGTTCCCGATGCAGGCCAAAGAGCTGACCGACATCGACAATGCGCTGTCGGTGACCGAGTGGCTCGATCGCTACGAGGTGAACGAGCGCGTCTACGAATCACTCTATGAGCGTGAAACCCGGACCACCACGTCGACCACACCCACTGGTCGCGTCAGCACGACCAGGCTCGACAAGCTCGGCCGGAAGATCGAGACATCGGCGCCCGGGCAGCCGACGATCGCGTACGACTACGATGATCGAGGCCGAGTGGTCTCGGTGACGGCGTCCGCGGACGGTGAGGAGCGGAAGCAGACCTTCACCTACGGGGACCGGGGCTTCGCCGAGTCCCTCACGGACTGGTTCGGTTTCACGACGAGCCTCTCTCGGGACGCGGTGGGACGCACCGAGGGCACGACCCTGCCCGACGAGCGCGAAATCACTCGCAAGTTCGATGAGCACGATCAACTGGTCTCGCTCACGCCGCCCGCTCGCGGCGCACACCGCTTCAAGTACAAGACGAAGACCGATCAGCTCACCGAAATCACGCCACCCGGGGTCGACGGCGTGGAGAGCCCGGCCCTGAACCTCGGTGAGACACACCTCGAATACACCGACGATCTCCAGGTGAAGAGCATCCGCCGCTCGGACGGTCGCAACACCGCCTTCACCTACGACACCTTCGGTCGCTTGAAGGAGATGGCCCTCGCGGACGCGAAGCTCGGCTACAGCTACGACGGTCGCAGCCAGGTGTCCGCCATCAACCGCAGCGACAGCGTCAAGGTGTCTTTCACGCGCGACGGCGCGCTGCCCACGAGGACGAGCTGGAGCGGAGCCATCTCCGGCAGCGTGGCCATGGCGTACGACGAGAACCTCTGGCTCGAGACGCTGACCGTCAACGACGCGAGCAGCGTGTCCTTCGGCTACGACGCCGACGGGCTCTTGATTCGGGCGGACGGAAACGGGAACGCCTACGACATCGCCCGCGACGCCGAGAGCGGGTTCGTCTCTTCCACCACGCTCGGTCTCGTCAGCACGAGCTACGAGTACAACGGCTTCGCCGAGGTTTCGAGCCTGAGCACCGATTTCGACGGCGCGATCCAGTTTGCACAAGCGATCACGCGCGACCGGGGAGGCCGCGTGACTCACATCACCGAGTCGAGCGGCGGCGCCACGCACGAGCTCGACTTCGGCTACGACGAACGCGGTCGGCTCCGTGCCGCGACCCGCGACGGCGTCGTCACCGAGTACGCGTACGACGCGAACGGCAATCGCACCAGCGTCATCGTGGACGGGGTCGAGACCGTCGGCGCCGAGTACGACGCGCAAGATCGCGTCATCCGCTATGGCGCCTTCGAGTTCGTGCAGACGGCTCAGGGTGACGTTCAACAGAAGAGCGACGGTACGAACACGCTCGAGCTCAGCTACGACGAGCTCGGGAACCTGCTCCGCGCCACGGCTTCGGACGGCGTGACGACGAACGAGGTCGAGTACAAGGTCGACGGGCTCGGCCGTCGCGTGGCCAAGCGGCTGAACGGGAGCTTCTCGAAATCCTGGCTCTACCGTGACGAGCTCCGACCCGTCTCGGAGGTCGACGCCGACGGCGTGTTCACCCACTTCGTCTACGCTGACGGCAAGGGGGCCCCTGATTTCATGCTGCGCGCGGGCGTGGCCTTCCGCATCGTCAAGGACCACCTCGGCAGCGTGCGCAGGGTCGTGGACGCGAAGAGCGGCGCGATCGCGCAGCTCATCGACTACGACGAGTTCGGCCGCGTGATCGAGGACACGAACCCCGGCTTCCAGCCGTTCGGCTTCGCGGGCGGGCTGTACGATCCGGAGACGAAGCTCGTTCGCTTCGGAGCGCGGGACTACGATCCCGAGCTCGGGCGCTGGACGGCCAAGGATCCGAGTGGCTTCGACGGTGGTGACACGAACCTCTACGCGTACTGCGGGTCGGACGCCGTCAACCGCGTGGACCCGTCTGGCAAGGTCGCTCTCCCGATCGTCGTCGCTGGAGTGAGCGCCTTCCTCCTGGTGTTCCTCGCAGACAACCAACAAAAGGCCGAGGAAGCAGCGAGAGCAGAGATCATCGGCCTTGGGATTGGCTACGTGATGGGCAAAGCCATCTCCTGGGCAGTGGGGCGGTGGTTGGCGCGAGCCGCTCCCGTTCCGGAGCAAGTCGTGTCGGTGTTCCACGGCAGCATCAAGGATGGTGAAAAGATCGTGGCCAAGGGCTTCGACCCCGCACGTACGCCGGTGTTCGTGTCCCGTGACGTCAAGGCCGCGCAGGACGCCCTGCAGCGTCACCCCGACGCCATCCCCGGTGCCGGATCCATCGTCGAATCGAGGATTCCGGTCTCCAAGTTCGAATCGCTGCTCGCCCCGCTCGAACGGCCCTATCGTGGCTTCTACCCGTACAGCCTAAACTCCACCGAGATCACTCTCCGCACGGCCGAGCAGATTGACCTCTTCAATCAGTTCATCGTGAAGCAATGACAACGCTTGCCGAAAGCCTCACCACGCTAGAACGCTTCCTTCGCGAGCGGGGCCTCGAGCTTCCGTTCAACGAGGTAGGGATCGTCGAAGTCGGACCCGGAGCGTCGATGGACGATCGAGGGCGCCTGCGGATCCCCCGCGGTGAGGTCCACTCGCCCGAGAGCTACTCGCCGCGCTTCGAGCAGCTGACGCGCCTCGGCCTACCCTGGATCAACCTGAGCGCGTACGGCCTCGGCGAGGGGCGCTTGATCGTGGCCGTGGAGATCCCGAACCCCCCGGCGCGGCGCTCGGACCGAACTTCGATCAACTATTCCGGTCCACCCGCAGGCGTGCTGAAGGACGACTTCAGGGTCGACTCGATCTTGCTGATCGAACCTTGAGCCGAGGTCACCCCTCGCCGGGGCCACGAGCCAAAGTTCGGCGCGCGACTCACTTCAACATCACGTTGACCACGACCGCGTTGCCCGCCTCGTCGAAGGCACGCACCGCGAGCAGCGCCGGGCCGCTCGGTGAGATCGAGCTCACGTCGATGTCCATGTCCTCTTGTGGTTCGTCGAAGATGCCGTCCACCGGGAAGAAGGGGACCCAATCGTCCTTGCCGCCCAGGCTTACTTCCACGCGCTGGATGGGCCCGACGCCGTCGACCACGCTGGCCTGGACCTTGCGCCCCGCGGCGCGCAGGCGCTCGATGCGCGGCGGCGTGTTGTCCACGAGGACCACGCCGCTCTCCATCTCGTCGCGCGTCACCCGATCGGGTGGGTTCGCGAGCTCGTCGGTCGCCGAGAGGTGGACGCGGTAGCGGCCTTCGGGCAGCGTGCCCGTCTCCCAGTCGTAGCTCTCCTTCGTGAGCTTCTCGTCGGGCTGCGTGAGGTCGAACCAGGTGTTCGTGCCGACCAGGCGGTACTTCAGGCGGTAGCGGAGGTCGTCCTTGTCGGGGTTGTCGACCTTCCAACCCAGCGAGACCTTCGAGTCGGTCTTCTTGTTGACGGGGCCGCCCGAGCTCTTGATCGAGTCGTCGTTGCTCGTCGATCGCCCCTTGACCTCGATCTGGTCGATCGTCGCGCGCAGGTTGTCCGTCAGGA
>JAEZYO010000471.1 GCA_023419055.1 Pseudomonadota bacterium
ATGCTCGCTCGCGTACTTGGCGAGGAAGTACTCCGCGAGGCCGGGGATGTCGTTCGGTCGCTCGCGCAGCGGGGGGAGCGTGATCGTGAAGACGTTGAGCCGATAGTAGAGGTCTTCGCGGAAGGTCCCCGCCGCGACCGCTCGTTCCATGTCCTTGTTGGTCGCGGCGACCAAGCGCACGTCGGGGCGCAACGTCTCGGAGCCGCCGAGCCGCTCGAACTCGCGGAACTGCAGCACGCGGAGCAGCTTCGCTTGCGTGGTCAGAGGCAGCTCGCCAATTTCGTCGAGGAACAGCGTGCCGCCCTGAGCGAGCTCGAAGCGCCCCTTCTTGCGCGCGTGAGCGCCCGTAAAGGCGCCGCGCTCGTGACCGAACAACTCCGACTCGAACAGCGTCTCCGGGAGCGCCGCGCAGTTGACCTTCACGAAGGGCTGCCGCGCGCGCAGCGAGTTCGTGTGGATCGCCTGCGCCACGAGCTCCTTACCCGTGCCGGACTCACCACGGATGAGCGCGGTGGCGTTGGTGCGCGCCACTTGCCCGACCTGCTCGTAAACCTGCCTCATGGCGACGCTCGAGCCGATCATGTTCGCGTACTCGAAGGCGCTCCGCCCTCGCTCCTCCGCGAAGCGATCGGCCGGCGCCATGTCTTCCAGCCTCGCGGCGCGCAGCGCCTGCGAGATCAGCGACGCGACCACCTCGAGCACCCCCAGGCGGCCGGGGTTCGCGCTCTCGCGTTCCCCGAAATAGGCAGAGAGCGCGCCCGCGGCGTGACCGCCGATCGAGAGCGGCACGCACACCATGCTCTTGATCTCCGTCGTGACCGGCAAGAGCTCCGGCAGCTCCGAGGTCGCCATCGGCTCGTGCTTCACGTTGGGCACGACGATCGGACGCCCCGTCTCTGCCACGCGACCGAGCACTCCCTTGCCGTAGCGAGCCCGCATGGCCCTGGCGGGGAGCCCGCTCGCCGCTTCGATCTCGAGCGTGCGGTGCTCGCTGTCCGAGAGACAGAGCACCATGCAGCGCGCGCCGAGTCGACGATCGAGCACCTGCATGGCTCGCTCGAGCCGCGACCTGAGGTCACCTTGCGCGGTGAGTTCTCGTCCGACTTCGGCGAGAGCGAGGAGCTGATCGGATGCTGGGCCCTCGCCGACTTCGGCACGCGGATCCAGCGAGTGAGAGGAGATGCGCATCGAGCCCCCCGAGGCTCGGCCAGCCAATCTTGCGGCGATGTTTCATGGAGATGGCTGGTACGTGCGCGCCGAACGGCCGAATCACTGGCTGCGCGATCGAGCGGAACATGTCATGGTTGTTTCGTCATGCTCGTCGGAAGGTGGACGTTCGCGCTCGCGCTCTCGATGGTGCTGTGTGCCTGTACCGGCTCGCGAGGACACAGCGGCTTCACGCCCGAACCCACCCGTGCGGGTAAAGGCGCGTTCGGCGCCGCCGTCGTTGGCGTGGCGGCGGTGACTTATGTTGCGGCCGGCGGGTGCAAAATCGCGGATTGCCCTGCGGACACCGTGTGCAATTCCGAAACAGAGCGCTGCGAGCGCATCACGTGCAGCTCGACGTCGTCGCTCGCGCCGACTTGCCCGGCGGGCTCGAGCTGCCAAGCCTCGACGGGCACGTGCGTCCCGTTCTGAGCTCCCGGCCGAAGGGGCCTCGAGAGCTACCCGGGGAGTGACGAGGTCGACGCGACGTCGACGATGCGTCGGAACGTCAGGTTCACGCGCTCACCCCGGACCCGGATCTGCTTGGGGACGCCGTGGCGATAGAGCTCTTGACAGCGGCCGCCCATGACCAGGAGGTCGCCGTGGCAGAGCTCCACCTCGAAGCGCGACGAGGCGCGCGCCTCTGCTCCGCCCTTCTTCTTCTCGAGCACGAAGCGACGCGGCACTCCGAACGAGAGACTCGCAATCACTGGCTCGACGCCGAGCTCGGGCTCGTCGTCGGAGTGAAAGCCCATGCTGTCGCGACCGTCTCGGTAACGGTTCACGAGCACGGCGTTGAACTCGACCTCTGCGATCGCGCGAACGCGCTCCGCGAGGGAGGCGATGGTCGGAGTGAAGGGCGCGCGCTTCACGGTGCGACCCGAATAGGTGTAGTCGCGATCACCGAACCACGCGGAGAGCCTCGGCTCGGGCACGAGCTTGCCGAAGAAGCGGACGGAGCCTTGCTCCCACGTCACCTCGCCGTTCAAGCGCCCCAAGACGTCGCTCGCCTCCGGTTCCGGAACGAACGCCTTCACCAGAGTGACGAAGACGCCCGGCTCGAGCTCGGTGCGTTGCATACGAAACTCTAGCACCCGAATAATTTTCTACACTGAACGTCAGAGAAGCGCACTTTGTAGGTTCTTAGGGGTTGCTCGAGGTGCGGTTCACGGGCTACCAAATCGGAAGCACCTGGAATCGGTTCCCGATCGAAACGATTCTCAGTGGGAATCCATCATGAAGATGCTTTCACCCATTCGCGTTGGTCTCACGCTGTCGATGCTCGGCGCGCTCGTTTTCGGCTGTGACGACGGAGGGCTCGGCGATCAAGACACGAGCGTCGGGGCCACGGGCGCGGGCGCTTCGGCCGGTTCGGCAGGCGCTCCGGCGGGCAGCGGAGGCAGCGCGGGAACAGCGGGCGCCGGCGCAGGCGGGGTCGCGAGCGGCTCCGGCGGAAGCGCAGGTAGCGCAGCGGGTTCGGCGGGAGCTAGTGGGTCATTCGGCAACGGTGGGTCGATTGGAAACGGCGGAACCGCGGGCGGCTCCGCGGGTAGCGTCGGCGCCGGCGGCACGGCGGGCGCAGGCGGCGCGGGCGGAAGCGGCAACGACATGCCGGCGCCGGTCGTTCCCGGCACCTGCAAGAGCGACCTCGGCGGGAACGACAACGCTTCGGTCACGTTCTATTGGCTCGATCAGGGCACCGAGCTCGTGCACTGCAGCTACGACGACACGCAGCGCAACCCCGACAAGATCGCGCACGTCCTCACGGGTGAAGGGCGCTACTTCGGCGCCATCAACACGACTGACTATGCAGGCTCGGCACCTTGCGGCGCGTGCGTCGAAGTCACGCGCAAGAGCGACAACCGGAAGGTGACGATCACGATCACCGACGAGTGCCCGGTCGGCAGCAATAACAAGTGCCAGAAGGGCCACATCGATCTCAGCAAGGAGGCCTTCCTCCAAATCGGGCAGGAGTCGGAGGGCTACCTGACACCGGGACAGATCTCGTGGAAGTACGTCCCCTGCCCCACGGGTGAGACGGTGCATTTCCAGCTCAAGGAGCCGTCGAACGTGAACTGGAACCAGATCCTCGTCTCTGGCGCGCGCTGGGCGATCACGAAGGTCGAGGTACGCGTCGGCGGCACCTGGGTGAGCGCGGCTCGCCAGGTCTACAACTACTGGGAACCGCCGAACGGCAAGATGGGCCAGCCTCCCTACCGCGTGCGCGTGACGGACGTGAACGGGTCGGTGCTCGAAGCCGATCTCGAGCTCAAGGCCGGCGAACAGGACAGCGGCCAGCAGTTCACCTGCAACTGAGCCTGGCGGTCGCTCTCGCGACCGTCCGACCTGGTCGTGGCACGCGTCGCCTGACGATTTTTGGCGTCGCGGGACTGGGGTGTGCAACCGGTGAACATGAAGATCCGGTGTCAGCGCCGCCTCGCTCCTCACCGTAGCGCTCGACTATCATCCTGCATCTTGGTTGGAATCGTCGCGCTCGCTTGCTCGGGCACCGACGGCGATCCAGCGGGTGATCCCAGCGCAGGAGGCGCCGGAAATGCCGGTTCGCCCGCAGCAGCTGGCTCGGGGTCTGGAGCGAGCGGCAGCGGCAGCTCTGCGGCAGGCTCCGAGGCGCACGCAGGTTCGTCGGGAGGAACTTCGGGTGGTGGCTCGTCCGGGGGCTCGCCGAGCGGCACCGCCGGAGCAGGCGGATCGCTCGCTGGCGCCGGCGGCTCCGCAGCGGGCAGCGCGGGAACGGACGGGACCGGCGGGACCGGCGGAGGCGCGGGCGGGAGCGGAGGTACCGGCGGCGTTCCAGCGACTGGCGGCCCCATCGGGTTCGCTGCAGAGAACGGCGGCACGACGGGCGGCAAAGGCGGCGAAGTCGTCACGGCCTCGACATTCGCCGAACTGAAAGCGTACGCCGAGAGCACTGCGGCGTACGTCATCCTGGTCGAAGGAACGATCTCGAACGGCGCCGACGGCGGGCAGATTCGAGTGAAGTCGAACAAGTCGATCATCGGCGTCGGCGAGGACGCCTTCCTCGACGGCGTCGGCGTCGACATCTCGAGCAACAACAACGTCATTCTCCAGAACCTGCGCGTCTCGCTCACCGGCGTCACGACGCGGACGGACAAAGCCGGCGTCTTCGGTGAGGGCAAGATCCTGGTCAACGGCGGCGACGCCATCTCGATCAGCGGCACGAGCAAGAACATCTGGATCGACCACTGCGAAGTGTTCTCGGAAGACCCGGCGACGCAGGCCAACAAAGACCTTTACGACGGCCTCATCGACATCAAGGGCCAAACCGGGTTCATCACCCTCTCCTGGAACTACCTGCACGACCATCACAAGGGCGGGCTCGTCGGCGCCGCGGACGACGACCTCTACGACGACCGCAAGGTGACGCTCCATCACAACTACTACGAGAACGTGAAGCTCCGGATTCCGATGTACCGCGGCTCCACGGGGCACTTCTTCAACAACTACGTCGTCGGGGCGAGCGACGCGACCGAGATCCGTGCGAACACCTGCGTGCGCGTGGAGAAGAACTACTACGAAGAGCTCCACTACTCGATCTACACGCCGTCGGATTCACCGGGAAAGACGGAGCGCATCGACAACATCGAAGTGAAGCGCACCGAGCGCGCCTACCCGGCGAACTGCACCGCGAATATCCCGTACTCCTACGCGGAGGTGCTGCTCAGCGCGGCAGAAGTGAAGACGGCCGTCCCGAGCGGCGCAGGCGTGGGCAAGCTTTGGTAGAAGCGAGGCTTCGAAGGGGTTCGGGGTCTCGGGACCCGTCGGGCGCGGCTCAGCTTCTCCCGACCGACGCCCTTTCATGACGATACGCTGCTCGGAGCGCTGCCACGGCGCCCACCGCTTGCAAGGCACCGAGCAAACCGAGACCCACGCCGAGCACACGCAGGGCCTGCTCGGAGCTCGGCGCGAGCGCCGCCACCACGAACACCAACAGGGTGAGAAGCCATCGCTCGGCTCGCCGCATGAAGAGCGCGGGCAACGCAATTCCGAGCCCCTCCGCGCGTGCGCGGACGTAGCTGATGGCGAAGCTCGTGACCAGGGCCCCGAGCGGCGCGAGGACCCAGGCGCCGTGACCGCCGAGCGACAGGAAGACGGTCGCACCGACGAGCGGCAGCGCGTCCGAAGCGCGGTCGGACGTCGAGTCGAGCAGCGCGCCGAAGCGTGTCTCGGTGCGCGTCGCCCGAGCCACCGCGCCGTCGAGCGCGTCGAAGGCGCCGCTCGCGAGGAAGAGCGCGATCGCCCACCCGAAGCTCCCGGTCGCCACCGCTGCCCCGCCCGGGAGGGCGAGCAACAACGACGCCCCCGTGAGCGCGTTGGCGCTTACTCCGAC
>JAEZYO010000490.1 GCA_023419055.1 Pseudomonadota bacterium
CCCGGTTGCTCGCCGTTGTCGCAGCGGCGCCGCTCCTTCATTGCGGAGGCAGGACCAGCAGTGACGAGAGTGGCGAGAGCGTCGCGAGTGGCGGCTCGACCGGGAAGTCGACCGGAGGAAACGGCAACGCGACGAGCGGCAGCGGTGGCACCATCGGGACCGGCGCCGGTGCTTCCGGTGGGAGCCTCGGTTTTGGGGGCGCGGGGGCTGCGGCTGGAGCAAAAGGAGTAGGCGGCTTCCCTTGCGTGAACCAGAAGCCGCCGGTCGATCCGCAGCACGCCACTGGGCTCGTCCAATGCGACGGCTTCGAGCATCGACCAGAAGCGGTCTCCTGTCCGTCGCTCCTGCCCCGAGCGAAGAACTGGATTTCAGTCGAGGGGGACACCTGTGGGGCGGATACCGACTGCACCGCCCAACCCAACGGTCACTGTAGCCTCACCGGCGCGCTCTCTCGCAGCTGCCAGTACGGCTGCACGAGCGACTCGGACTGCAACTCGGGTCTCTGCGTCTGCGGTCCTTTCATCGGCGCCTGCGTCGCCGCTTACTGCACCTCGGACTTGGACTGCGCCCCAGGCTATCTGTGCGCGAGCTACTCCAACTACAACTGCAGTCAGGGCTTCGCGTGCCAACGCCCTGAGGACGAATGCGCTTCGGACGCGCATTGCGGGTTGGACTACCGCTGCAGCCTGGAACTCGACGGAGTTCGCCGCTGTCGGGAAAACAATTGTGGAGCCGTTGGTCGCCCGTTCCTGGTCGATGGCGCGCTTCGTGTCGCACCGTTTTTGGCGAGGACTGACTGGACTGCAGCGGAAGTGTCTCTCGATGCTCGTGGTCTCCGCGTCGATGAACGCGTGGCGCTCGGAGCGGCGTGGCTCGAAAATGCGCTGATGGAGCACGCGTCGATCGCCGCGTTTGCGCGCTTCACGCTGGAGCTCATGGCCGTCGGCGCTCCTTCCGATCTGATCCGTGACTCGAACGCAGCGGCCAGCGACGAGACGCGCCATGCCGAGCTCTGCTTCGCGCTCGCGAGCGAGTACCTGGGTGAGCCAGTAGGCCCCGGCGCCCTGAAGATCGAGGGCGCGCTCGAGGAGGTGAGCCTCGAGAAGGTGGTGGTCACGGCGATCGCCGAAGGCTGCATCGGTGAGACGGTGGCGGCGATCGAAGCCGCAGAGCAGCTCGCTCACGCCGAGGACGCGACGGTGCGTGAAGTGCTCGCTCGGATCAGCGACGACGAAACGCGACACGCCGAGCTCGCGTGGCGCTTCCTGAAGTGGGCGCTCCAGCAAGATGCGTCGTTGCGCGGCGTGGCGGAGCGCGAGTTCGCGCGGCACCTGTCCGCGCCGCGAGCGCTCGTCGAGCGTGAAGGTTTCGAGCTCGCGCGTCACGGAGTGCTTGCGGAGCGCGTGCGCGGCGAGCTCCGGAGCGCGGTCCTCGAAGGCGTGATTCGAGACGCGGCGCAGGCCTTGTTGGGTTCGAAGGCGGACCACCTTGAGGCAGCGTCGAAACCGGCGGCTCCCGAGGCCGCCTTGTGAGGAAAGCAAGAGTTACTGAAGGTTCCTTAGGAATTTTTCGGGCGACGAGCTGATAAAATGGTTGTTTTAGACCTCCTGACAGCGCTTTTGGATAATCAATCGGCTCGACGCCGGGCGGAGGCGAGTTTCACTCGGGGCCGGAACATCGGGCGCGCCCGCTTCGAGTGCGAGCCAAACATCGATAAGGAACCTGACCTAGTCGGAGAAACTTCTCTGCGGCGAACGTTTCGAACCGCGACTTCGAGGACGAACCGCGAGCACCGAAAGCTCGAAGCGCACGCGCTACTGGAAAAGGCGAGCCCGGAAAGAATTTTGACGCGCGGAAGGTGAAACGCTCTTCACGGAGCCACTTGCGGAACCGGTACCACTTCCTGCATCTTGCGCTAAACTGTGGCCCTTGCGCGGTGCCGATCCGCGCCGGCTTACGAAGGCAAGGTGCTTGAGATGAGCGTGCGAAAATTTGGTCTCGGTTTGGGCGCAGTGGCAGCTGCGCTGTCCCTGTCGGGTCTCGCGTCCGCGCAAGTGTTTCAGACCGACGCCGCCATGACGCCGCTGCCTCAGCCGGTGGGTACGGCGGAGTTCGATCTCGCAACGAACGCCTGGGCGTTCAACGTCAACACCCAGGTCAACCGCGACCAGACGGGCGCGGACGTCAACCAGCAGATGCTCTTCTACGACGACTTCTTCCCGAACTTCGTCAACGGAGACGCGATCACGCTGAACGGCTTGTTCAAGTTCCGCGGGGAGACGCTCGACTACCAGAAGGATGCCAGCACGGGTCCCGGCTACTTCTCGCCCATCTGCGGCTTTCAGGGGCAGATCCTGCTGCGCGGCGGCGGCTGTGAGGTCGGGCTCGGCTGGTACAACGTCGAGGATCCGAACAGCACCACGCCGCCCGCGCCGAACGAGATCTACCCCTTGGTCCCGCAGGACACGTCGGTGGAGTTAAACTGTCAGCCTCCGCTCGACAAGGAGTTCTGCCCGCTCGCCTGGGACAACCACAACCCGCGTGAGCTCGACAAGGCTTGGTGGACTCCCAAGACCTATGACTCCGGGCTCATCAGCGAGGACCCCAACTACAAGGGTGGGTACGTCGGGTTCGCGATGATTGGCGATCCGCAGTCGCCGAAAGGCTGCACCGCGAACAAGTACTCGATGTACGAGCACAACACCAAGAACGCGAACGGCGTTCCTTGGGTGACGACCATCATCTACCAGTCGACCGTGGATCCCGAAGGCTTCTACATGGCCTTCGAGGATTTGCCGATGAGCACGGCTGACTGGCACGCGACGGGCGTGCCGGGTCAAAACGGAACGAACGACGGCGACTTCAACGACTTCGTCTTCTACATCTCCGGCATCGGTTGTCAGGGTGGCGGTCAGCCGTGCGATACGGGGCTCGCCGGCGCTTGCGCCCTCGGCCGCACCGACTGCGCCGTCGAAGGTGAAGTCGGGATGTGCCGCCCGGCGGTGCAGCCGGGACCGGAGATTTGCGACAACGTCGACAACGACTGTAACGGCGTCGCGGACGATGGTGAGGCGCTCTGCGCAGGAGGCTTGGTGTGCGAGCAAGGCTCGTGCGTGTCCCCCTGCTCCACCGGTGAGTTTCAGTGTCCGTCGGGCCTGATGTGCAGCCCGGAGGGTAACTGCGTCGATCCGCTGTGCACCGGCGTAACCTGCGACCTCGGTCTCGCTTGTCGCGGTGGCAACTGCGTGAGCCCCTGCGACGGCGTCGTCTGCCCGCTCGGTCAGGAGTGTCAGCTCGGTCGCTGCGTGGATCCCTGCGCGGGAGTCGAGTGCCCAGGCAACAAGGTTTGCGAGAAGGGGCTCTGCGTTTCGAAATGCGATTGCCGTGGCTGCCCGGAAGGTCTCACCTGCGAGGCCGACGGGCGCTGCGTGGATACGCTCTGCGCTGGCGTCGTGTGCGACGCCGGGCTCGCGTGCCAGCTCGGTAACTGCGTCGACTTGTGTGAAGGCGTCGTCTGCCCGAACGGCGGCGTGTGCGTGAATGGCGCTTGCCAGGACGGCAGCACGGGTGGCACCGGCGGCAGCGGCGGCGGCATCATCATTACCGGCGGCAGCACGGGCATGGGCACCGGAGCTTCGAGCAACGGCAGCGGCGCGAGCGGTCAGGGCGCGCCTGGCTCGCGACGTGACGTCGGCGATCCTGGTTGCGCGTGCCGGACCACGCAGAGCTCCGGCGGCGTGGCGGGTATTGTGCTGGTCGTCGGCGGAATGGGCGCGTTCATTCGTCGCCGCCGCGAGCGCGCACAGCGCTCGAACTGATCGTCGAGCTCGAACGAGACGGCGCTGGGCGAGAAGCTCGGCGCCGTCGTCGTTTGTGCGCCCAGTGCGCGAGCAGCACCGCTCCCGCGGCGCTCATCGGCGGGCTCGGTTGGCTTGTCTCCAGCGGCCGTCTACAGACACATCGAGACTGGCGAGCGCTCGCTCAGGAGCGCTTGAAGAAGTGAAATGTCCGAAGCCGTGACTCCGCGACCGCCGGACGCGTCGGTCCGGAGCTTGAGCCCGAGGCGGACGGTGCCGCGTCTTCGGAAGGCAGGGAAGCTCTACGGAAGCGCCAGCGTAGGGTGCCGGGCAGCTGACAGCCGCGATATTATGTATATACTAAATAAGAAGAATTTGTATATACAAAATGAGGCGCATTCATGCTCCGTGAAGTGGCCAGAAAACTGGACGACTGGGTAGCTGCTCGGAATCGGAAGGCGCAGGAAGAGGGATTGCCGCGATTTTCCGGCACGACCATCAAAGTGCTCGGGCAGACGGCGCTGCTCGAAGCCGGTGTTGCCCTCACTTTGGCCGCCACCAACGACGTCGACGCGTACGCCGACTATCCGCACGCGATCGACGCCGACTATCCGCACGCGATCGAGAGCGAATTTCGCCGGCTCGTGGCCGAAGTGGGTCGGGAGCTCGACCCACTCGGCCACGAAGTGTGGATGCCCCGGGAAACGCGCTACGAGGAGTTCTTCAAAGGCCGGTTCATCCGGGTGTTGCTGGCGGAACCAGACGCGATCCTCCTTTCCAAAGCGCTGAAGGCGCCCGCCAAGAACCGCCCACTCATCCTCGAGTACCTCGCGGCTGGCCCGAGCGAGCGTTTTCTCGAACTGACTCGTAAGTATCGCCTCGACCTGGAGCAATTCCTGTGACCTTGTCCGAGGCGCTGCAAGCTCGCGCGCGTGAAAAGGCCCGAAGGCTCGAGCGCCGCCGGCGAGACGCGCGCTACCTGCGCGTCATGGGGCGATTCATCGCCGAAGGCCTGCTGACGACGAATCAGTCGATCCCGCGGTATGAAGAGCCGTTGCGGGTGGCCGATGTGGTTTGGGCGGGTGAAGTCGAGCCGCGGCTCATCGAGCTCTTGCCTGCGCTGCTGGTGAAGCGCCCATCGATGTTCGTGGCAGAAGAGGCGTTGCCCGAAGATCTCGCACTCGTGGTAAGGCGTCTCCGTCGAAACCTCGAGCCGCCGGCCTTTCGCGGCATCTCGGGGCCCGACCTCTATCGCTGGCTTCCCAAAGTCGGTCGGAAGGAAAAGGTGCCAGCTCGCTT
>JAEZYO010000501.1 GCA_023419055.1 Pseudomonadota bacterium
AAAAGTAGCGGCGTTGACCCTGTCGAGCGTCTTCCAGGCGGTCTCTGGAGTCGTGCCGTCCAGCGAGTCGTCCCCCGCAGCCGAGTCGACGTAGTGCGCGCCCTCGGCGCCGTTCTCGCAGGCGCTCGCGGTGTCACCGCCGCCCGAGCCTCCTGCACCGGCCGTGGCCGCGCCGCCTGCGCCGCCACCTGACGCTCCCCCTGATGTGGCCGAACCGCCGGTTCCGCCAGCCTGAGTGCCGCCCGTGGCGTTGTTGCCAGCGCCGCCAACCGTGAAGCTTCCTGCACCGCCGCTCGTCCCTGCCGAGGAACCTCCTACCCCGGAGTTACCTGACGACCCGCTACCCGGAGAGGGAGAAGGATCGGATCCGCCGCAACCCGTAGCGAGAGCCAGGCTCGACGCCGTAACCCAGCTCGCGATTTTGGACTTCACTGTTGGTCCGCTCCAGAACTGGTCACGGCTGATCCAGGATCAGCGTGAAGTCGTCGACCTTCACGGTTGCGCCTCCACTCGTGACGCCTATTTCGGCCTCACCGCTGCTCACCGTGATCCCGCTCAATGTGACGTTGCTAAAGCTCGTGCCGGCAGGGATCGCGGTCTTCTGCTCGGCGGCCCCGTGGTTCTTGACGTAGAGCTCGCCGCCCGCGCCGCTGCTCTTGGTCCAGACGGCGAGCGTATACGTGCCGTTCGGCACCTCCGTGAGTGTCTGAGCCAGGGTGCCGTTGCTCCCGACCTGAAAGGACCATCTCCCGGTGTGGCGATCGTTCGAGTTCGTGCCGTTCGTCGCCGTCCAGCCGACGGGCGTCGTGACCGAGATGCGGTCGGCCTCGAAGCTCGGGTTCAGCGCGTAGTTGTTCTCGGGCGCCACGCTCCAGGCACCCGTCGCGGCGTTCAGGGTCCACGCGCTGAGCGAGTGAAAGCGCGGCGTCGAGCCCTCGAAGCTGAGCGGCATCCACTGGTTGTAACCGAGCCCATTTCCGGCGAAGTCGGCCCAGCGGTCCCCCGCGAAAATGATCGTCGTCTGCTCGCTGCCCTTCACCGAGATGAAGAACCCGGTCTGGGTCACGTGGCTGTAGTCGCGCTCGGTGCCCTCCATCACGAACTCCGCGCCCCACGGCCCCTCGATGTTCGTGGCGGAGACGCAGTACGTCTGCGACGTGTTCCAACCGTGCAGATCGGAGGAGCAGAAGTAGTAGCGGCCGTCGTACTTGAACATGCAGTTGCCCTCACGCCCGCCGCCCTTGTAGACGAGGGTGGCCGGCTCCACCGCGAGGAAGTCCGAAGCGCGCAGACGCGAGACGTAGCGATTGGCTCGGCCCATGCTGCTCGAGCTCACGAGGTACGCCTGTCCGTCGTCGTCCTGGAAGATGGTCTGATCGCCCGTCGAGCCGTTGACGATGCCGGGCAAGTTCGTCTGCACGTTGTCGAAGACGAAGCCGCCGTCCGGTTGGTCGCTGGTCGCAAAGTAGAGCCCGCCGCCGCCCTGCGCGACGAGCACGTACTTCTTCGTGCCTGCGTGGTAGGCGACGCCGAGCCGGCCGAACCAGCCACCCGTATTCGCGGGCTTGTCCGTGGCCTCGAGCTTCCAATTCACGAGATCCTTGGACGAGTAGGTCGTGATGCCCTGGAACGAGATATCGTCGTTCTTCCCGCTGGGATCGGCGGCGTAGGTCACCGCACCGCCGTACTTCACGCCGTACCAGTAGTAGGTATCGCCGACCTGGAGCACACCGCCACCCTGGGAGTAGATGGGCGTTCCGGACGTATCTTCCCAGAAGCGATCGTTGATGATGGTCGCACCGCCAGCATCAGGCGCGCCGCCGGTTCCGCCGCTCGAGCCACCTGCGCCACTCGAGCCGCCGGTTCCGCCGCTCGCGCCGCCTGCGCCTGCGGCTCCGCTCGCGCCACCCGTGTTCGACGCGGTGCCGCCGCTGCCCGCGCCTGCTGCCGTTCCTCCCGTAGACGGTGCGGAGGAGCCGCCCTCACCCGAGCCGCCAGCGCTGGCTCCACCGGCCGCGCCAGCACCCGGTGAGGTGCTCGGGTCTCCGGCCTCGGAACTACACGCGAACAACAGGGCCGCAGAGAGCGCGACTCGGCACTGAATGGATTGAAGGGTCATCGTTCCCAAGCTCCGAGATCCGGGGCGCTTCCCGTGTAGGGGAGCCCCACGTCCGTTCCCTTGTCGATCATTTCGCTTTCGTCCCGCAGCTTCAAGAAGTCGAGCTCCGGGAGGCTGCCGTCGGGCTTGCGTGGTCCGAGCGCTCCCGTGTCGTCGACGCTCACGAAGTCGTCGTTCGACGGTGTCACGCCGAGATTCCACGAGTTGAACTCGTGACTGACGCCTTGCATGTTCGTGTTGTCGAGGGGAAAGCCGATGTTGTTCCGCATCCGGTGGACCTTGTCTCCGGTCAAGATCACGCCGTCCGTGCGATTGCCCTCCGCGTCCCAGCTACTCGCCAGCATGTTGAACTGAGTGCCGTTGTCGTACGACGTATTGTTGAACCAATCATTGCCTCCGGCGGAGTGGTTCGCATAAAAGCCGCTGGCTCGGTTCCCCCACGCCATGCAGTTCGTGACGACGTGCCGGATGCCGGTCTTGCTGCTGCCGATCTTGAACCCGTTGCCGTTGCCGTCCGCCGGCACCGAGTTTCCGGAATCCTTGTAGCCGTTGGCGTAAGCCCAGCTGTTCTCGACCACGACCGGCACCTCTTGCGAGATGAAGTCCCAGCCGTCGTCGGAGTTCCACCACGCGCGGCAGCCGCGGAAGGTAGTGACCTCGCCCTCTTCCTGGTAGTGCACGCCGAAGCCGTCGGCGTTCTGCCCGTCGCCCTGGTGCGAGTTTGGATCGTAGTTATCGTGCGAGTCGCAGTTGATGATCTGGTGCCCGCCCTTCGTCTCGTTGATGAAGAGGCCGGTGCCGTTGTTGTGGTGGATGTCCATCGACTCGACGATGACGTGGTGGGAGTCCCCGCCGATCCCGACGGCGGTGTTGGAGCGCGTGTTCATGGGCATGTTGCGCACCTCGAAGCCCTTGAGGTGGAGCCACGCGCCGTTGATTACGAACCCCGTCGTGTACGCGGGGTCGGGCTGGATCTGGAGTTCCTCGAAGTCGAAGGCCGGGACTTCACCCGGACATGCAAAGTAACGGATGCGGTCCGTGTCAGAGGTCCCGCTCTTGTGAAAATGGACGCCGGCAAAGGCGGTGGCCCCCTCGGTGATCAGGTAGGTCCCGCCTCGAACGTAAACGAGGTCGCCGGGGCCAGCCGCCTCGATCGCGCGCTGGAGCGTCGCGAACGGGCTATCCATGGTACCTGCGTTGTCGTCGTTGCCGTCCGTGGCCACGTAGTAGTCACCGCCTTCGCACCCGAACGTGCCGCCGCTCGACGCGCCGGCGGCACCGCTCGCTCCACCGCCAGAGCCCGTGCCGGCAGTGCTCGTGCCGCCCGCGGAAGTTCCGCCCGTCGAGCTACCGCCCATCGAGCTACCGCCCGTCGAGCTCCCACCGCTCGCGCCGCTTGCGCCGCCGCTCCCGGAGCCAGCGCCGGAAGCGCCCGTGGAGCCCGAAGCTCCGCCGGTTTCAAGGTCTCGCCCGGGATCCGCATCGCTGTGGTCCGAGCAGGCGATCAGCGCGAACGCACTCAGAACGAGCGCCAGCGTCGGATGGGCAGGTCGTGTACGGGTCATGGTGCGCCCTACTTGCAGGTGGTCCCTTCGAGCTCCGAAGCCGGCTTCGAGGGCACCGGAAGCCCGTAAGACTGAGCGAGCGGGCCGTAGGCAGCCATGCGAGAGTTGGCGGTGAACTTATTGCCGCTGCGATCGAACAGCGTGTACTCGCTGTAGGCGGTGGGCTCCCAGAGGAAGGTGCCTCGCCCCTTCTTGTCGGGCAGCGCGCGCATGACGGAGTTGATGAGCTCCCTCCGGTTGTCGGTGTACTCGCAGCTCATCACGGGCAAGCCGTACTGGCTGATCACGTATCCGAACTCCCCGCGCCAATCGTCGCCGTTGTTGGTCGTGCCGTAAGTCGAGCCGCAGATCCCGTCCACGTCGATCGCGGGACTATTGCCGAGGTAGTCGTCCACCCAGGGCCGGAAGTTGCCGTCCGGTCGCGGTCGGCCGTGCTGCGCCCAGACGATGATGTTCGGATCGGTGTCGCGCACCGCCTTGATCCCGGCGTTTACCAGACCGGAGAACTCGGCCCAATTGCTCATCGAGATTCCGGACATCTTGGAGTTCGTTTCGTTACCGACCTGGACCATGT
>JAEZYO010000514.1 GCA_023419055.1 Pseudomonadota bacterium
TCATCAGGGTGTCGCCCTGGTGAACCATGCCGTGCCCGCCGTTGTCGAGCACCACCCACACCACGGGTAGGCGGTGTTCTACCGCGGTGTGCACCTCGAAGCCGTTCATCGCGAACGCTGCGTCGCCGACCAGGGCGACCGCGCGTTTACCGGGCGCCGCGAGCGCGCCGCCCACCACGCCAGCCACGGCGCTGCCCATCGAAGCCAACCCGAGGTCGATGAAGTAGGTGTTCGGGCGCCGGACCTCGAAATAGTGGGTGCCCCACAAGATCGAGTTGCCGTTGTCGACGAACAGCAGCGCGTCGTCCGGCATGGCCGCGCGAAGCTCGCGCATCACGCGCTGCGGCTTGAGCGGCACGCTCTCGCTCTCGAGCGCCTCGGCCGCCATGTAGCGCGGGATCATGCGACGGAGCTCGCGCAGCGGATTGAGGGGGACGCGCGAATGACTCGCGGGCGGGAGCGATCGCATCGACTCGGCGCTGATGCGGGCGGCGCGCTCCGTGAGCTCGCGGAGCGCGGGCTCGGCGTGCCCCACGATGCCGACCTCGACCGGGAAGTTGCGACCGATCACGTCGGGATCGAGGTCGATCTGAACCAGCGAGCTTGGCGTATCGAGCGGGAGCGTCCAAGCGTTCGTCACGAACTCGTTGAGGCTCGAGCCGACGACCAGCAAGAGGTCGAGGTCGGGAGAGCGCAGGTAGCGCTCGGCGAGCTCGTGCCCTCCGAAGCCCAAGACGCCGAGCGACAGCGGGTGGTTCTCGGGGATCACGCCCTTGCCTTTGGGCGAGGTGGCGACCGGAATCTGGAACGCTCGCGCGAGATCGAGGAGCGCGTCGGAGGCTCGGGCGAGCGCCACGCCGTGTCCCGCGAGGAGATAGGGCCGGCGCGCCGTCGCGAGCAGGCGCGCGGCTCGCTCGACCGCGTCGTTGTCCACCGCGTGCGCCTCGACGCGGTACTGCTCGGGGCGGAGCGTTTGATAGCGAACCGGGCGGCGCATCATGTCCGCGGGCATGCTGACGTGCACCGCGCCGCGACGGCCCGTCATGGCCGTGCGGATGGCGCCGCGGATCGTATCCGGGATGCGCTCCACGCTCGGCAGCATGGCGGAGAGCTTGGTCACCGGGTTGAAGAGCTGCACGAGGTCGATGCCGAACGCCGAGCTCTCCTGGATGGCGCCCTTGCCGAAGACCCCCGTGCTCACCTGCCCGGTCAACATCAGGACGGGCAACGAATCCGCGTGGGCGCTCGCGATGCCGGTGAGCGCGTTCGTGGCGCCCGGTCCGCTCGTTCCGCAACAAACCGCCAGGTTACCCGTCACGCGGGCGTACGAGGCCGCCATGAACGCGGCGCCGCCTTCGTGCTTGGCGAGCACCAGCCGAATTCTACGACGATCCGCCATGGCCTCGAACAAGCCCGTCAGCGGCCCGCCAGGGACGCCGAAGACGTACTCCACTCCCTCGCTCTCGAGGATGTCGAGCAGCGCTTCTGCCGCTGGTAGCTGCAGCGGGCGAGCGAGCTTCAGGACTTTAGCGTCGTCGAGCGCCACATCGTCTCCGTGGAGCCCTGCAGTCGCCGCATACCGACCGTCGTTGCCGTTCATGACCGCACCTCGAGACGGCAGAGCTTGGGAGAGTTTAAGCGCAGATCGGTCGCTAACGCTCGCAGAGAACGCTCACTCGAGGCAATCACCCGTCAGGTAAGTGAGAAAGCGACTCACACGTAGGTGTTCGGCGCCGGTGAAATACGCCACGTGCGCTTCGCAGAATGAGACGCGTTGCCGCACTGACGAGGCTACGAAGCGTGGGTGATATCGTTGCCGCGTCGCGGCAGAGCTTCGCGCGCGTTCATGAAATCAGTTCATGCGGCGCACGCGAAGCTCGGGACCTCAAGCGTCGAAGCGATACGGCGTCTTCCGGGCGGAGGCGCGCTCGCCGAAGCGCGCCGCGAACTCCGAGAGGCGCGCGTACGGGGCGACCGACAGGATCTCCCGGAACTCGAGGTGAGTGACGAGACAGAAAAGCGTGACCTCGAGCGTGCTCGCGTCTCGCTCCTTGCGCAGGGAAGAGAGCGCCTGGTCCCCGTGGGCGTCGAGCCACTCCAGGGTGTTCGAGAGCGCCACGCGGAGCTTCTGCGCGTAGCGGTCGTCGCCGTTGCCCCCGGACACCTTCGCCATGATCAAGACGCCCTCGCTCGCCATGGCTTGTAGGACGAGCTCCTGGGCGTTGGCCGCAACGTGGCCGAGCTCTTCGGGCCAGACCACGTCCTTGCCGAGCGACGAGCGGCGAGCGAGCTCTCGGCAGATGTTCAGCGCGCCGAACCAGGTGCCGGCCTCCGTCTGCAAGATCGGCACGCGCAGCGTCGGGTTATCGGCGTAGTCGGCGCGGTTCACCGAGGTGAGGTCGAGCACGGGCTGGAAGTCGTGAGCGACGCCGAGCTCCTCCGCGAAGATGCGGGCGACGCGCGTGAAGTGAGAGCTCGAACGACCGACGATTCGAAGGGGTGGACGGTTCATGCGTGTTCTCCGCCGTCAGGTCACCAGCACTCGCCTCGAGAAGCAATCGCCGCGCGCGCTGTCGCGTCTCGAGTCTTGCCCGACTGTGCTGCTCGGAGCGAACGAGTCAAAAGCGAGAGGGCGGCGTGCTTCCGTCGAGCGGGAGCCAGCGCAACACCTGGCGTGTCCGCGGAGCGCGGCTGTCCTCCACGCTGCGGGCGCTCCAGCGGATCCCCCCGGGGCCGTCCATGGTGTTGCCGTCTTCGATCACCGGGCCTTCCTGCAGCACGTAGTCGGTGGCGTTGCGCAGGAACGTGTCCACCTCGCCTGGATCGTACCGATGGGTGAGAAACCAGGCCTCGTGGTCGTCGATGTCCATCTGTTCCATGCCGATGGTGTCCATCATCGACCACTGATCATCGAGCGCGAAGAGCCGGATGTTGGCCCACACCGGCAGCGGAACGACGTCGTGATCGTCCGCCCAGTCGAGCGTCTCGAGGAGTCGCTGTCGCGAGAGCAGGACCTCACCGTTCGGGTTGAAGTAGGCGATGGCCTCCGGCAGCTCGAGCACTCCGAGCGAAAGCTGGGTTACGAAATCGAGCTCGGCGATCGCGTCGTAGTCGGCCGGGATCACGGCCGCGTCGTCGCCAGCGCCGAGCACGTAGCTCGACTTGATGCGAACGAAGGCGCGGTGCCGATCGCAGAGCTCTCGACCCTCCGGCCACGCGAAGCTCATCGTCCGTGCGCGCGTGAGGTTCTCCGGAAAGACGAACGGCCCGAACCAGCCCATGGACCACGCCCCGAAGAGCGCGAGATCGGTCTTCGGATCGCCCATGCCGTCCGGCCACGGTCGATCGATCAAGTCCACGATGACGTGCCCGTTCACCTCCGGGCGCATCGCGAGCACGAGGCCAGGCGTCCCCATCCATTCGTTGTCCGAGCGCTCCGTGCGCCGCACGATTTCGAAATCCTCGAGGCAGCGTTCGAGCGCGGTCACGTCGATCGGCCGCTCGAGCAAGACCGTGGTGCTCTGGGTGAAGAAGCCCTTCGGCATGGCGCTGTCGAGGCTAGATCGGCGCCTCGCGCGATTGAAGCGGCGGAGATTTCGACGGTGTTCGTCGGCAGTGGTCGAGGGCGATTCCACGCGTTCATCTCGGCCTCGGGCTCCGCCGCGGGATCGTCAGCATCGGTCAAGGCGTCCGACGAGCCACGCGCTCGACGAGCCGGCCGGCGCGCGGGGGACTGCGCGCCTGTGTAAAAAGGTGACATCTCGGCGGCACGGAGCCGACGCGCTCCGCTTCCGTCGCGGCGAACTGGCGCGCCAAGTCATCACGCAGCGTCTGAAAGATCCAGGTTCCCTCTGCCTCGAAGCACGTGAGCTTCCTCAGCGCTCGACGCGTGTTGGCGGAAGACTCGGAGTCTGGTACTTCGAGAACCATGCTCGGGAAGCTGCTGCGCAGCCAGGCGTTGAAGCTCGTCTTGCAGACCGGCAAAGGGTACCCACTCTTCCGGCGCATGTTCGGCTCTTCGGGGTTCGAATACGCCGAGTATCTCCGCAAGCACGGTCGCCTGCACAAGATGGGGCGCGACGTCATGATCGTGCACGGCGTCGAGATCACCGATCCCGCGTACGTGAGCATCGGCAACAACGTCTGCCTGAGCCGCTGCGCGTTGATCGGTCACGACGGATCGATCGGCGTCTTGCAGCGCGCGTACAAGGTGAAGCTCGAGCGCGTCGGCAAGATCGACATCCGTGACAACGTCTTCATCGGCTACGGCGCGATCATCTTGCCGGGCGTGACCATCGGCCCGAACGCGATCGTGGCCGCCGGCGCCGTCGTGTCCAGCGACGTCCCCGAAGGTACGGTAGTGGGCGGCGTCCCGGCCAAGCCGATCGCTCGCACCGAAGAGGTGGTGAGCCGCTTCCAGAACGACGCGCGCTCGCTCCCCTGGTGGGACCTCATCGAAGGCAGGGCCGGCGATTACGACCCCGCGATCGAACCCGAGCTCGTGCGCCAGCGCGTGAAGAGCTTCTACGGGACCTGAGCTCGTCCCGCCGAGCGCGAACGCTCAGGGGCAAGGGAGCGCGATTTTCACGGCTGCCCGAGCGAGTTGATCCAGGTCTCGAAGATCAGCTTGCCGTCGGGGTCGACGTCCTCGGTGCCGAGCGGCGGCATGCTCCACTCCTGCCCCTTGGTGACGAGGCGCTGATAAATCGCGCTGTCCTCGGCGGAACCGGGAGCGACTCGCTTGGTTGCTTCCGGGTGGGCTCCGTCGAGCCAGACGATGTCCTGGTCGTAGAGCGCCTTGTACGCCGTGAAATCGCTGACGGGGCCGCCGAGCTCGCCCCACCTGAGCAACATGTCGAGGCCGGTCTGCGAGTTGCCCGAGCCCTTCGGGTTGTGGCAGTGCCCGCAGTTCGCGTGCAGGTAGCCGAAGAAGGTTCGCTCCGCCTCGGTGCCGGGCACGCTGAGCACCTGAGCGGGTGGCGCGGTGAGGAGGTTGTCCGTCATCAACGTCGAGAGGGTCCACTCGAGCGGGTCCGCCGCGTCGACGGGCGCGTGCGCGAGTTGAACCGCCGAGAAGCCGAGCACCTTGTCGGGCTGCTGGCTGTGACACTTCATGCAGTCGTCGGTGTTCGGGATGTCGTGCGGAGTCCCGGACGCGTTCTGGACTCCGTTCGGAACCGCGTCGGCTTCCGTTTGATCGCCACGCCAGTGGTAGGCGACCGCTTGCCACGCGCCCGACGGCTGCTTTTGAATCAGGCGCGTTTCGACTCGAGTGCCGTTGCGGGCGAACTCCTTCCAGAGCTTCGTGCCCGGAGGGAACTCCCAGAAGTCCATGTCGGTCGTGTCGATCTTGGTTCCGGCAGGGAGCGAGATCCAACGCTTCTTGGCGGCGCTGTCCGTCCATAAGTGGAAGGACGGCTCATAGGGGTGCACCCCTTCGCCGAGGGTAGTCATGTCGGCTTGGTAGAGCCCGGTCTCCGAGAGCAAGCAGGGCAGTCGCGTGTAGAGCGGCCCGTCCGCGCCGGCCATGTTGCAGGCGGTCGAACTCGAGCCGCCCGCGCCCGCGGTTCCGCCAGCGCCTGCTGCGCCACCTCCGCCGACTCCTCCGGTTCCTGCGCTTCCTCCGGCGCCTGTGCCAGCAGTGCCGCCAGCGGGAGAACCCGCGGCTCCACCAGCAGTGCCGCCCACGCCGCCCGAGCCACCTCCGC
>JAEZYO010000120.1 GCA_023419055.1 Pseudomonadota bacterium
GCCTCGATCACCTCCCACTTGGAGGAGTCGACCATGAACGGCACCTTCGCCACCTCGGGCTCGCTCCCGAGCAGGTGGAGGAAGCGGGTCATGGCCGAGACGCCGTCGATCATGCCCTCGTCCATGCAGATGTCGATGACGTTGGCGCCGTTCTCGACCTGCTGGCGCGCGACGCTGACGGCCTCCTCGTACTTGCCCTCCTTGATGAGCTTCGCGAACTTGGGGGAGCCGGCGACGTTGGTGCGCTCGCCGACCATCAAGTACACGCCCTCTTGCTGGGTGAAGGGCTGAGAGCCGGAGAGGCGGAGCGGGCGATAGGCGGGCTTCTCGGCGGCGGGGAGCGAAATGGTCTTGGGCTCGGTGCGTGCCGCGAAGTCGCGCGGGTGGCGACCTTCGAGCGCCTTCGCGATGGCTCCGATGTGCTCGGGCGTGTTGCCGCAGCACCCGCCCGCGATGTTGATGATGCCGGCCTGCGCGAACTCGCCGAGGAAGCGCGCCATGTCGGGCGGCTCGAGATCGAAGCCGGTCGGCGAGAGCGGGTTCGGGAGGCCCGCGTTCGGGTAGCAGGAAATGGCCGTGCTCGCCTTCTCGGAGAGCTCGGTGAGGAACGGGAACATCACGTCCGGTCCGAGCGAGCAGTTCATGCCGATGGACAGAGGCTTCACGTGCTTGACCGCGTTCCAGAGCGCCTCGACCGTCTGTGCCGAAATCATCGTCTCACCGCCGCGCCCGACCGCGGCGGAGACCATGATCGGCAGGCTCACGCCGTCCTGCTCGTAGACCTCCTGAATGGCAACGAGCGCCGCCTTCGCGTTCAGGGAGTCGAAGATCGTCTCGACCAGGAGGATGTCGGAGCCTCCCGCGATGAGCGCGCGGATCTGCTCGACGTAAGCGACCTTCACCTGATCGAAGGTGCAGACGCGGAAGCCCGGATCTTCGGCGTCGGGGGAGTTCGAGAGCGAAATCGTGAGCGGCCCGATGGCGCCGGCGACGAAGCGCTGCTTGCCGTCCTGGTTCGCGACGCGGTCGGCCCACTCGCGGCACTGGCGCGCAGAGGCCTCGTTGATGTCCCAGGCGAGCTGGGAGAGCGACTTGTCCTCGATGATGCGCTGGTAAAACTCCGGATCCTTGCGGCCGCCGTGCTCGCGCGGATCGTCGACGAAGAACTCGCTCTGCGTGATGGTGGTGGCGCCGAAGGTGTTGGTCTCCACGATGTCGGCGCCGGCTTCGAGGAAGCGCCGGTGGATGTCGCCCATCATCTTCGGCTGAGTGAGGCAGAACAAGTCGCCGTTGTTGAGCAGATCCTTCTTGGCGTCGGCGAAGCGTTCCCCGCGGATGTCGGCCTCCTTCATCCCGTAGGTCCGAATGGTCGTACCCGTCGCCCCGTCGATGATGACGATGCGGTTTTGAAGGAGCTTTTCGAGGGGATGAAGATCGGACATCGGATGGGCTTTCAAGCTACTGACGGAGGGCGCTCGGCAATGCCGAGCACGACCTCGAGGTGGGGTTTCTTGGCTTCGCGGCACGCGACCTCGCTCGAGACGACCTCGAGCTCCGCGTCGCGTAAGAGCTGCGTGACTTCTTCGGGCGAAAAGCCCTGATGGCGCTCGCCGTAGGGCGCGGTCACCTCGCGCTGCCGGTGCCGGTTCAGGCACAGGAGCACCAGGCGCCCGCCGGGGCGGAGCACGCGCGCGCACTCGGCGAGCGCACGCGCCGGCTTCTCGGTATACGTGAGCGTGTGAAACAGCATGACGGCGTCGAACGACGCGGCCGGGAAGGGCAAGTCGTGCACGTCAGCCACGCTCGCGGTCACGTGCGCGAACCTGGCGAGGCGATCCTTCGCCACCTCGATCATGCGCGCGTTCACGTCCACGCAAGTGAGCGAGCGGCAGTAGGGCGCGAGTGAGCTCGCCGCGGCGCCGTCACCCGAGCCCACGTCGAGCACGTCCCCGAGCTTCAGCAGGGCGCCGAGCCCGGCCGCGAGCGACTGCCAGGTGCGGCCGGGCGAGTAGTAGCGCTCGAGCTCGTCCGCGAGAGAGCCGGGCAAGCCGCCGCGCCGCTCGGCCTCGAGCTCTTGAAGACGGCGCTGATCGCCCTCGAGCGTGGGGTCGCTCGACCCGGTCGCCCCGTCGAGCACCACGCGCGCCGTCTCGGGCAGGTTCTCGAAGGACAGGGCATAGAAGGTCTGGGGACCCTGCCGGCGGTCGCGCACGAACCCGGCTTCCCTCAGCCGGCCGAGGTGGGTGGAAACCCGCGACTGGGAGATCCCGGTCACCTGGACCAGGTCCGAAACGCAGAGCTCCCGCTCCCGGAGCAACGCACAGAGCCGAATTCGGCTCTCATCGCCCAGGAGGTTCAGCGTTTCGACCGTATCCGCGAGGCCCATCGACCGTGTATCCCGTTATCCAGATATGAGGATGGTGTTCTGGGCCATCCCGGCCGATGTGTCAAGCCCGGGCCGCGGCGCCTACCGAGCGGGGGCGCGCCGCTTCTTCGGCGCCGGCCGGGTCGCGGCTTGTTTCGGCGAGTTGCGAGGCGCGTTCGCAGTTCGGGACGCGGACGCGGAGCGCGCCCGGAACCACTTGGCGATCCCCGCCATCTGCGGCTCGAAGTCTCCGGGCGCCGAGAAATTGAGGAAGCCGGCTCTCTTCCCGGTCCGGTTCTCGAAATCGTGCGGCGTGCCTCCCGGGGCGATCACCAAGGAGCCCTTCGGTGCGTCGAGCCACGCGCCGCCGACGAAGAAGCTCATCGTCCCCTCGAGCACGAAGAAGACGTCGTCTTCGTCGTGCTGGTGAGCGCCGGGGCCGCGCGTGTACGGCTCGAGCCACCACTCCGAGATCGAGTACTGCCCGCGCGTCTCCTCGCCATCTGCCTTGAAGACGGCAGATAGCGGCCCCATTTCGTAGAGGCGGCCTTCACCAGGAGATCGGACGACGGGGGTTCGGTTTTTTGCGCGAGGCACGGAGGGAGGTTAGCCGCCCTGCCCATGATCGCCAACGAGCGTATGACTTCACCTCGATGATGCGGGGGCGGGCGCAGGCGGGTCGAGCTGACGATGGATCCCGAGCTCCGGAAACCACGGCTCGAGGGGCGCGTCGGGCGGGAGCCTTTCGTGTGGCGCCACGACGAACGCGCCGCCGGGGGCGAGCCTTTTGAGCGTACGGTCGAGCGTCTCGCGCTGAAGGCTCTCGTCGAAGTACGTGAAGACGAGATTTCTGCACAAGAGCAGGTGAAAGGGACCAGGGGGCAACGCCGCGCGCAGGTCAGCCCCTTCGAACTCGACTCGAGCTCGAAAGCGTTGTCGGAGGCGATACGCTCCCTCGTGCGGCTCGAACGCTTCCTCCAGCAAGTGTTGCGGAAGCTCCCGCAGAGAACCTGCCCCATAGACGCCTGCGCGAGCTCGGTCGAGCACCTCCTCGTCGACGTCCGTCGCTACGATTTCGAGGCAGAGATTCGAATACCGGTCGGCGAGCGCGTGGGCCCAGAGGATCGAGAGCGTGTACGGCTCTTCTCCCGAGGCACAGCCGACGCTCCAGCATCGAAGCCTGGTCTCGTCGCGAGCGACGGCCGCATCCGCGAGGGTGGGGAGGACTCGATCGCGCAGCGTCTCCCAAACCCGGTGGTCGCGGTAGAAGCGGGAGATCGTCACGAAGCAGAGGCTGTCGAGGACGAGCCACTCATCGGGGTCGGCTTCGAGGCGAGCGCGATAGGCCGAGAATCCAGAGAGCCCGAGCGCGGCGATCCGGCGTCGGATCCGCTTCTCCACCTGACCGCGCACGTTCTTGTAACCCTTCCAGCGCCGACGCAGGCGAGGCAGCGCCCATTCCAGGAAGGTCACGCTGTCGGCCGTCATGGTCTCCGTTCTACTCAACAATTGAAGAGGGTGCCGCTTGCTCGTCGAGCTTCTCCCGCGCGCGGAGCGGCGCGGAGTCGAGTCCCTGAAACCTGCAGGATCTGGCTGGAAACGTGCTGTAAACAAAGTAAGTAAACATTTACTTTGTTCCGAGCGCCTGCGATGGTGCGCGGGTCGAAAGGAGCGAACCATGACTTCACGTCGTCGTACGAACTCGAGGAGACAGTTCATTCAGGCGGGCGCGGCGCTCGGGGCGAGCCTCGCCTTCTCACGAAAGGCTCACGCAGAGCCGAAGCCGATCGGCTTCATCTACGTCGGGCCGAAGATGGACTACGGCTACAACTACTCGATGGATCAGGGGCGTCTCTTCGTCGAAAAGACGCTCAAGGTGAGGACGCTGAACCAGGAGAACGTGCCGGAGACCGCGGAGGTCACGCGCGTGATGGAGAAGATGATTCGCGCGGGTTGCGAGATCATCTTCCCGACGAGCTACGGCTACCTGGACTATGCGATCGAGCTCGGGAAGAAGTACCCGAAGGTGAGCTTTCTCCACGCGGGAGGGCTGAAGA
>JAEZYO010000542.1 GCA_023419055.1 Pseudomonadota bacterium
CCTCATCCTCGTCGTCGTCAGTCTCGCTGCCTCCGCTCGGCCGGCTCAAGGAAGCCGAGCTGTTGCAAGAGACCACGGTTCTTGATTGCGCCGGGCGCCACCTGCTCCACTCGAGGTACCACTTCCACCCTTCGTTCCTCGGCCTCTGCTATCGTTCTTCGCGTCGTCCTCCGGCGAGACGTTGCGATCAGCCTTTGGGATCGAGCTGACGAGGGCGCGCGCCTCGGCCACGCCGGCCGTGACCCATCAGCGACGGCGGGATGACTTTGGGGGGTAGCGGGATGCAGGATCGGTCGCAACACGGAGGTTGCGATTGGCAAACGGACGGAAGATCGCGGATGAGCGCGAGGCGGTTCAGTGCCTTCGGGCGGCGGAGCGCGCTGGGCTGAGCGCGGGCGAGTGGGGGCGGGTTCACGGCGTCGACGGGCGCTCGCTGCATGCCTGGCAGATGAATATGGAGCGGCGAGGGGCGCCGGTTCGACGGCGAAAAGGGCGGTCGAAGCGGGAGGGGGCAGCGCACGCGCTGGTCGAGCTCGTCCCCGCCGCAGCGCCCGCCCTGCGAGGAGTGGCTGGCCGATACGTCCTGGATACTGGCGGAGCGCGGGTCGAGTTCGGTGACGATGTCTCGGTCGCAACACTGCGCCGGGTGCTGGAGGCGCTACGCTCATGCTGAGCCTGCCTCCCACCGTGCGTGTGTTCGTGGTGGTCGCCCCCCTCGACATGCGCGGCTCGTTCGACGCCGTCGCCGGCGCCGTGCGCCGTATCGGCCTCGATCCCGTCGACGGCCACCTCTACCTCTTTCTCAACAAGCGAAGACGGCTAGCCAAGGCCCTGTGGTTCGATGGCTCGGGTTGGTGCCTGCTCGCGAAACGTCTCGAGGCCGGCAGCTTTCAGCTGCCGCCTCTCGACGGTGACGAGCCGCAAATCGTGATCGACGGCTCGACGTTCGCCTCCCTCCTGGCCGGCATCGACTTCACCGCCGCGCGACGCGGTTGGTACCGGCGACCTCGCGTCGAAAAAGTAGAGAAGAGGATCGACACGGATCTCCGAGTGTGATCTCTACTGGTCTGTGGATGAGCTCGAAGCGCTGCGCAAGGAGAATGCCGAGCTGCGTCGACAGCTCGCGCAGATCGCCGAGCAGAATGCTCAGCTCATCGAGCAGCTCGCGCGGCTCAACGAGCGCGTCGCCGAGCTACTGGCCGTAGCGCAGCGCAAGCAACGCAAGGCTCGCGCGACGGTCGCGGTGCCGGCACCCGCTCCACCGCCCGTCGTTCAGGGCGAGGAGCGGCGCGCATTCGAGGAGCGACCCAAGGCGCCCGAGAAGCCCCCGGCGGAGCAGTCGGCGAAGAAGAAGGCGAAGCCCACCGGACGCAAGCCGCTCCCCGGCCACCTCGAGGCCGAGGAGCACGAGCTGCGGCCCGACGCTTGCGCTGCATGCGGCGGCGCGGCCCTGGATGTCGCCGACGAGCTCGTTGAAGAGAAGCTCCACGTCGTCAAAGAGCACCAACGCCGGCGCGTCGTCCGCCGCTACACCTGCCGCTGCCGGGCGTGCGGCGAGCGCACCACGCTCCGCTCGCTGCCCGCTCCTTACGAGCGTTCCAAGATCACCTGCGAGTGGCTCGCGTGGCTCGTCTACCAGAAGTTCTGGCTGCTCACGCCGCTCGACCGCATCCGGCGCGACCTCGCCGAGCGCGGCATCCCGCTCGCCATGAGCACGCTCGTCACCTTTATCGAACGCGCGGCGGACCTGCTCTCCGGCGTCGATGGGCTGCACTGGAAGCAGCTGCTCGCCAGCTCCTGGATGGCCACCGATGGCACCGGGCTCAAGGTCATCGTCCCCAAGCTCCCCGCTGCACACAACGGCTACGTCGAGCTCTACCGAAACGATGAGCTCGCGGTCTTTCAGTACGAGCCCGACAAGACGGGCGACGTCGTCACCACCAAGCTCCGTCCGTTTCGCGGCACCCTCACCGCCGACGCCGAGCATCGTTTCAACGATGTCTTCGCATCAGGCCGCGTGCTCGAGGCCGGATGCAACGCCCACGGCCGCCGCAAGTTCCGCGATGCCGAAGCCACCCAGCCCGTGCTCGCCGTCGAAGGCGGCGCCTTCCTCGGCGCCATGTACGGCGAGGAGGAGAAGGCGCAAATGCTCGGCTTGCGCGGTGACGCCCTCCGCGAGCATCGGCAGCAGCACATCGGCCCCATAGCCCGCGACTTCGAGCGCTGGCTCGACGCCGTCAAGCCCACGCTCCTGCCCTCCGAGCCGCTGGCGGCGGCGATCAGCTACTACAAGAAGCACAGGGACGCGCTCTTCCGCTTCATCGACGATCCCCTCGTCCCGATCGACAACTCGCCCACCGAGCGCGAGTTCCAGAACGTCGCCAAGCTCCGACTCAACATGCTCTTCGCCGGCAGCACCGAAGGCGCTCACCGCGCCTGCGTCCTCCTCGGCATCATCGCCACCTGTCGCGCCATCCGCGTACCCGCTCAGGCTTACCTCGCCTGGGCCTTCGAGCGCCTCGGTACCCACCGCGACCTCTTCGACCTGCCGCTCGAAGAACTGACCCCCGCGGCCTTCAAGAAGACCCTCGCTTAGCCAAGGCACGACTTCGCACGGTCCGCATCCCGGCTTCGCTGATCGGTCACTGAGCCGCAGCGTCGTCCGCGTGCTCGACCAACGCTTCCGCTCGAACTCGCCTCACCGAATCGACGGACGTGCCGCTCCGCGACGCGACGTCGGTCACCGAGAACCCGGCTTTGAGCAGCACCTGGATCTCGTGCCGCTTCAACTGAGAGAGCATCTCCTTGGCGTCGCACCCGCCGCCTTTGCTCGCTGTCGGCATGAGCGTCCCTATGATCGCAACGATCAGAACCCAAATCATCCTGCGTGCTCCTTTCCTTATAGAGCCG
>JAEZYO010000549.1 GCA_023419055.1 Pseudomonadota bacterium
CGTGGACCCGAGGAGCGATCTCTTCACGCTCGGCATCGCGCTCTGCGAGATGCTGCTCGCTCGGCCGCTCTTCACGGGCAAAAACGAGTTCGAGATCCTGACCAAGATCAACGACGCGGATCTCGGCGCGCTCGACAAACACGGCAAGGACCTGCACCCGGATCTGCTCTGGCTCGTGCGGACGGCGCTCTCTCGCCAGCGCTCGCAGCGCTTTCAGTCCGCGGGCGCCTTCGCGGTCGCCGTGCGCGGCGTGGCCCTTCGCATGGGGCTCCATTTCGATCCGGGCGAGCTCACCGCGTTCATGGGACGCGCCGGGCTGCTGCCCTCGTCGAGCGGCACGCACGAAATCACGCGCGGCGAGCTCGAGACCGAAAGAGCCAAGGCGCGCTGAACCAGCGAGCGCGCGGGCTACGGGCCGCGCGGCGGGATCAAGGTCGGTCGCTCCGACTCGGGCGGCTCGGCGAGCGTGCGCACGGATTGCGGGGCCGCGTTGGTGGCGTCCAGGCGCGCCTCGAGCAGCGCTCGCAGCTGAGGTGCGTCCACGGGCTTCAACAACGTGGCGCAGCCCGAAGCCTTCAAGTAGTCGGCCTCCGCCTTGCCGAGCGCGGCGCCCGTCACGAAGACGAAGCGCGCCGCCAGATCGGGGCGCTTCGACTGGATGCGCTGGTGGAGCACGTCGCCGTTCGCGCCCGGCAGCGAAATGTCGCAGACGATGAGGTCTGCGTCGTAGCCGGCCGCGAGCAGCAGCATCTCGGCCTCTGAGGCCGAAGAGGCGGTCAAGACTTCATGAGGCTTGAGCCCCCGGCGGATGGCCCGAGGGAACATGGGGTCGTCGTCGACCACGAGCACACGGAAGATCGTGTCGGAATCGCGGATCAGGATCTCGGCCTCGCTGGCAGTCGGAGCGCGCGGGCGCGACGGAGACTCGAGCTCGGGCACGGCTCGCGGTACGACGACGCGGAAGCTCGCTCCTCCGCCGAAGCGGGCGTGGACCTCGATGTGACCGCCGTGCGCGGCCACGACGTCGCGCGCCACCTTGAGCCCGATCCCGGCTCCGCGGCTGTGCTGCTTGGTGGTGTAGAAGGGGCGGAAGATGTTCTGCACCTGATCCGGCGAGACTCCGGGGCCAGTGTCCTCGATCACGAGCCAGACGTGCTTGGCATCCGCGTGGACGCGGAGCGAAATCTGACGATCGGTGCGGCCCTCGACCGCCTCGCTCGCGTTCAAGACCAGGTTGTGAACGACTTGCGCGAGCTCCTCGGCGCGGCCCAGCGTGACGCAGCCCGCACCGTAGATCTCCTCGAGCAGGACGCCGCGCTTCGTGAGCAGGGGGCGGAGCGGCCCGAGCGCGCGCTTCGCCACTTCGCAGAGGTCGAGCTCGCCAAAAGGATAATCGGGGCTCCCCATCGCTCGGATGCGTTCGGTCGCTTGTTGGAGACGCGCGACCGCGAGCCCGATCTCGTGAGCGAGCTCGTCGAGCTCGCTGGTGAGCGCGTTGACCTCGGTCACACCCGAGTCCGAGAGCAGCGTCAGGTGCTCGATGATTTGACCGAGCGCCTGGTGCTGGAGCGAGAGGGCGTTGCTCGGGGCGTCGAGCTCGCGACTCACGGTCGCGGCGACGAGCGCGACCGCGCCGACCGGCGGGTCCGCGTAGGGACGCTCGAGCGGGGACGCGAGCTCGGGCTTCGCAGGCGCGCTCAACGAAAGCGCCGCCAGGTGAGCGATGGTCGCGAGGTGTTGCCCGGCGCCCTCGTCCAGGTGACTCGGGTAGTCGAAGGCCGCCACCAGGACACCGAGCACCGTGCGACGGTACAGCACGGGTTCGAACACGACCGCGCCGATCGCGGCGCGCGCGAGGTCGGCCGCTTCGGCGACCTGGGTATCGAGGCGAGTGTCAGCGAGCACGAGCGCGCGGCGCGTGGTCGCCGCGTGGCTCGCGAGGCGATAGAGAGCGCGCTTGACCGCGTGGGCGTCGACACCCGCTCGCACGAGGAGCCCGCGTTCGGCCACTGGCTCGAGCGCGCCGTCGACGCCGAACGCGAGACAGGCGCGAGCCGGCGTCGCTGCGAGCACCGCTTCGAGGGCTTCGACGAGCACGGGGCCGCCTTCTTCACCCGAGACGCGTCGCGCGAAGGCGTAAAGGGCGTCCAGGCGGCGGGCGAAGCTTGCGGTCATCCGAGGATCACCGATCTAACCCCAAATGGGGCTCAGAGCTCCAGCCGCAACACCGGGTACGGGGCGAAATCGTTGACGACGCGGAACCCCTGTTGCTCGAAGATCGCGAACGGCCCCGTGAAGAGCTGATCATCCGAGACTTGCTCCGCGCGCCGGGGGAAGGCCTCGATCTGACGGGCTCCGGCCCGCCGAGCCGCCTCGATCCCTGCCGCCAGGAGCCCGCGGGCGACCCCTTTTCGGCGGTATTCTTCTTCCACGAGAAAGCAGCCGATCCCGTACACGCCCGAGCGGTCACCGCCGAAGCACGGCAGGCCCCGGTAGGCGCGCTGGTCGTAGAGCTTCCGCAGCCGGTCCGAATGAACGACCTTCATCCAGCCGACGATGCTGTCGCCGGGGGCGGCGGCTATCACTCCTTCGAGTTGACCCGAGGCCGCGGAGGCCTCGAGCTCGGCGCGGTTCTCGCCGGGCTCGAAGGCGCAACGGGCGAGCCACGCGTTCTTGTCGCCCTCGAAGTGCCAGTAGCGGCAGTGACAGCTGACGCCGGTACGGGCGAAGAGGTCCGAGAGCGCTTTCGCGTGCGACTCGCGGAGCGGTTCGTAGCGGAGGGCGCTCAGCGTAGGGCCTCGCGTTCGACCGCCGAAGCGACGGTGAGCAGCCGCTCTTCCGAGAACGCCGGGCCGAGCAGCTGGAGCCCGACCGGCAGCGCCGGACGCTCGCTCGTCGGCGTGGTCGAGCCGCACGGCACGGACATGCCGGCGATACCGGCGAGGCTCGCCGGCAACGTGTAGATGTCGGCGAGGTACATCGCGAGCGGGTCCGCGACCTTCTCGCCGAGGCGAAACGCAGGGGTCGGGCTGGTTGGCGCCGCGATCACGTCGACGCTCTCGAACGCTTGCTCGAAGTCGCGACGGATGAGCGTTCGCGCCTGCGACGCCTTGCGATAGTAGGCGTCGTAGTAGCCGGCGCTGAGGACGTAGGTCCCGAGCAAGATACGGCGCTTCACCTCGGCGCCGAAGCCGCGGTCGCGGGTCGCGCCGTACATGGCCTTGAGATCCGCGCGCGGCGGTTCGACGCGGAGTCCGAAGCGCACTCCGTCGAAGCGCGCGAGGTTGCTCGAGGCCTCGGCGGTCGCGACGATGTAGTAGGTGGCGATGCCGTAGCGCGTGTGCGGGAGCTGAACGGGCTTCACCGAGCAGCCCTGCTGCTCGAGCTTCGCGATCGCGCCGCGTACCAGGCGCGCGACCTCGGGATCCAGCCCTTCGCCGAAGTACTCCTCCGGAACGCCGATCCGGAGGCCCTTCACGTCACGGGAGCAGGCGGCCTCGTAGTCGCCGATGGGGAGATCGGCGCTCGTCGAGTCGTGCCGGTCGGAGCCCGAGATCACCTCGAGCAGCCGCGCGGCGCTCCGCACGTCGCGCGCGAACGGCCCGACTTGATCGAGGCTCGACGCGAACGCGACGAGCCCGTAGCGCGAGACCCGGCCGTAAGTCGGCTTGATCCCGACGACGCCGCACAGCGCGGCGGGTTGACGAATCGAGCCGCCCGTGTCGCTGCCGAGCGAGCCCGGCGCGAGTTTGGCCGCGACCGCCGCTGCGCTACCGCCGCTCGAGCCGCCCGGCGCGCGCGTCGGGTCGACCGGGTTCTTGGCTGGTCCGAAGGCGCTGTTCTCGTTGGACGAGCCCATGGCAAACTCGTCCATGTTCGTCTTCCCGATGATGACCGCGTCCGCTTGCCGGAGGCGAGCAACCGGCGTCGCGTCGAACGGAGGCCGCCAGCCGAGCTCACGTCCGCTCTGATCGGTGCGCGTGAGGATCTTCGAGGCGCAGGTGGTC
>JAEZYO010000554.1 GCA_023419055.1 Pseudomonadota bacterium
CCGGAGGTGACCGGCGCGGTGGGCAAGACGGTGGAGAAGACGGCGCCGGAGGTGACCGGCGCGGTGGGCAGGACGGTGGAGAAGACGGTGCCGGAGGTGACCGGCACGGTGGGCAGGACGGTGGAGCACACGGTGCCCGAGGTGGCTGCCGCGGCCAAGCAGACGGTGAAGGACGTCACGTCCTCGGCCGGGGCAGCGGTCCAGCGAGTCACCCCCGAGGATGTCGCCACGAAGAACGTGGCGGCACCGGCGCCGCCCTCTCGGCCCTCGGCGCCGTCCGCATCTGCGAAGACGACGGGTCGAGACGAGCGCGAGATCGCCCCTCTCTTCGATGGGACGGAGTCCTCTTTCAAGCGATGGAGGCACGTCGGGGCGGGCTCTTCCGGCCATGACGACGGCACGCTCCACCTTCGAGGAGGGGACGATCTCGGGCTCGTCTACTTCGCTGCGAATGGTTTCGACGACTTTCGGATGCAGGTGCAGTACCGCCCTGAACGAGGCGCCCAAGTGGGGCTGGCGGTCAGGTTCTCGAACCCCGAGCACGCAGCGGAGAAGCTGTCCGAGGCGGGTGAAGAAGCCGAGGAGAACTCGGCCTACGTCGCGCTCGACACCGGGTTCGAAGTTCACCTCGGAGGTCAGCGCCCCGCGGTCGAGCCGGGCACATTCAACGGGGTCCAGTTCGGCAAGGCCGCGGGGGCCCAACGTCACCCCCACCGCGCCGAGGTCAACTGGGGCGAGTGGAACGCGCTCGAGCTCGTGGCTTCTGGTGACGAGTACAGCGTGCTGCTGAACGGCACGGAGACGGCGCGCTTCACGAACGTCGACGCGGTGCGGGGTCGGCGAGCCGCTGAGCAGCCGGGCGCGGGGTTCGTCGGCTTCTTGCTGCGTGGCGGTCAGGTGCGAATTCGCCGAGTCGAGCTCCACCCCGAGCTACCCGAGAAACGAGGCGCCGAGCGGACTGGTTCTCGCGGGAACGGGGAAACGCGAGGCCGTGGCGCGGCCTCCCCATCCGTCCCCACTCACCATTAGGAAGGGAGCAACGTGCAAGATCGGTCAGAGACGCCAGCTGTCGAGGACGACGTGCCGGAGCGCCTGCCCGAGGCGAAGCGGCGACGCTCGAGCGCGGCTCAGGTCGGCGCTGCGATCCTGCGGGCTCGAGGCCTGGTTCGGCAACCGTTGGAGAAGGCAAAGAGCCTGCTCAGCCGCCGGCGTGGAGCGAGGCGCTTCGAGTCGACCAGCGCGCCGCCCGGCGAGTCGAGCCAGGAGCTGCTGTTCGACGGGAGCGAGGAGTCATGCGCGCGTTGGCTGCAGGCAGGGTCCGGCTCTTTCGAGCGCCGTGGCAAGGAGCTCCACCTCGCGGCGGGAGCGGAGACCGGGCTCGTCTACTACGGCGCGCGTCGCTTCGACGACTTGCGGCTCCGCTTGCACTATCGCCTCGAGTCGCCGGACGCCGCCATGACGCTTGCGGCGCGCTTCCTCGACCCACGACAGCCGGTCCCCGACCGCGAGGACCCGAGCGTGCGACACCCCTACGAAAACCCCGCCTACGTCGCGGCACACACGGGGTTCGAGGTGGAGCTCGGGGTGCAGGAACGAGGCGTCCACCCCGGGACCTTTCACGGTTTGCTCGTGGGCAACGCGCCGGGCGCGCAGCTCCGCCCGAATGACGCGCCCCTACGGCTCGACGACTGGAACGAGCTCGATCTCGAGCTCATCGGCAACCTGTACATCGTGAGGATCAACGGCGTCGAGACGGCTCGCTTCAGTAATCTGGACGACTATCGCAGCAAGCTCGCGCTCGAAGATCCGCACGCGGGTTTCATCGGCTTCTTGATGCGACGCGGACGCCTGGCGCTCCGCGACGTCAGCATCGAGTCGGCTCTTCCCGAGCGAGCTCCCGATTTCGTGGGAGGGGAAGGACGGAAGTGATGGCGGACGGACACGGTCACCCGCAGCGCGCGCGGCCCCGGCCTCTCAAGGAAGAAGAGGCTCGCCTCCTCGGGGACGTCCTCGAGATCACGGCTTCCGTGCGAGCGCGTGAGCTAAGGGTGGACGAGGCGCGAGGGATCGAGACCTCCGAGGGGCAGACCACCACGCGGCGAGTCGGCCTGCCGAGAACGGGCGCCGTCCCGGGTGTGACCTATCGCAACGTGCGAGTGGCGGTGACCGTTCAAGGGCGCTCCCAGCCGAATCGACCGGCCAAATGAGCTCATCCGCGCCTGCTCGTCCCGGGTGGCACCCGTGATGCATCGCTGATGCAACGGAGGCCGCATCGCTGGTCCGACGGAGGGCTCGTCATGAGAATTACAGACATGCTGGCAGGGGCGCTGGGAACCGTGATCGCTTTCCTTCCGAACCTGCTCGCCGCGTTGATCATCCTGGCGATTGGCTTTCTGATCGCCGCAGCGCTCGGAAAACTCACGACCCGGCTGCTCACGCCTCTGGCCATCGAGCGTCGCTCGAGCCTGCGACAGTTCTTCGGGCACGAGGCAGCGATCCTTCGGATGCCGCACACCGGCGGTCGCATCGTCTATTGGGGCATCGGGCTCATCACCATCGGCTTGGCGATCGATGCGCTCGAGCTCGCCTGGCTGAGCGCCGGCGTCGCTACCGTGCTCGCCTACCTGCCGAGCCTGATCGCGGCGGCGCTCATCGTCGCGGTGGGCTACTTCGTCGGCAACTTCGCCTATCGCAGGCTGGCCGAGCGTGAAGGAGGCTCGCTCGTCTGGGCGAAGACCGCGCGCGCCGCTGCGCTGGTCGTCGCGAGCTTTATGGCCCTTCAGCAGCTCGGTGTCGCCACGGCGATCGTGACCACCGCCTTCGGCTTGCTCCTCGGTGCAATGGCCGTCGCTGCCGCCGTCGCCTTCGGCTTCGGCAACCGCGAGCTCGCCGGTCGCATCACCCGGGACTGGTACGAACGCCGCGGAGGAGGCCCCCGCTTCCGCGGCTCCGAGTTCCAAAATCGGATCTATCGGGCCGACACCGAGACGCCTCACTACCCTCGTCGGTAGGCCACGTTCCGGTACGCGGAGGCGCTCGCGTCAGTTGTCGGGGGCGCCCGAGCAGATCCAGGCCGCGATCAGATCGAGCTCGTGGCTTTCGAGAGACTGCCCGGCCTTCGGCATCTGCGTGCCGGTGCAGACGTCCGTGTTCAACAATTTTTGCATCAAGTAGCTCGTGGAGGGGCTGCCGGGATCGACGAGCAGCCGCTTACCGCCGCACTGGCTGGTCGCGACCCCCACGAGCTCGTCGTACGCCGCGCCAGCTTCGAGATCGAGGTCCTCCTTGGGACGCGAGCCACCGTGGCAGGCCGCTCCGGTGCAAGAGCCGTTCAGGATGGGTTCGATGTCGTCCTTGAAGGAGGGCATCACGCCGACGTCGCAGCCGCAGCTACCGGCTTTACACGCGTCGCCCGCTCCGCAGGCGTTGCCACAGCTGCCGCAGTTCGTCGGGTCGCTCTGGAGATCGACGCAGCCCCGACCGCAGAGCGTGCCGCCGTCGGGGCAGCTGCACGCGCCGTCGACGCAGGGCACGCCGCCGGGACAAGCGTGGCCGCATTCTCCACAGTGGAGGACATTGGTTTGGGTGTCCACGCAGCTACTTCCACACTGCTCGAGGGCACCGCAACCATCGGCGCAGGCGCCCATCAGGCAGACTTGCCCGTCCGCGCACGCGGCGTCACACGAGCCGCAGTGGCTCGCATCCGAGTCGAGATCCGCGCAGCTCCCCGAGCACGCGTCGAGTGGCTCGGGGCAGGAGCACTCTCCGTCCTCGCACGTCGAGCCGGCTCCGCACGCCGTGCCGCAACCGCCGCAGTTGAACGTATCGGTCCTGGTGTCGACGCACACGCCGTCGCACGCTTCATTCCCGTTCGCGCACGCACACGTGCCGTCCAGACAGGCGATACCCTCGGGACAGACATTCCCACAGCTGCCGCAGTGCCCTCGATCGGACGCGAGACTCACGCAGGTCTCGCCGCCGCACGTCTCGCAGCCATGCTCCGCCAGGCTCTCGATCCAGTCGCCGATGCAGTCGATGTCCCCTTGGGGTAGCTCGCTTCCGACCGGCATCGGCAAGCCACACTCGGGCATGCTGCTGACGAGCTTCTGGTAGAGGAACGACGTCTCCGGGCTCCCCGGCACGACGAGCGCCCACCCATCGCAAGTGACTGAACTTCGACCGACCAGAGCGTCAGCGGGCGCGCTGACGAAGTCCAACCCCAGGGACGCGACATCGCTCCCGTGACAACCGGTACCGGCGCACGATCGGACGAAGACGTCGGTCCTGATCGATTCCGCGTCGGGCGAGCAGGTCGAGGCGGGTGGTGACGGGTTCTGTGATGAACCCGGCGCCTCGTCCATCGTGCCGGTGCAGGCCAAGACGCCCGCGACGGCGGCGACCAAGAGGGTTCCTAGAAGGAATTCTGCTCTCGCGTCGAAATTTCGAAGCACATCCCAGTACGTGGGCCGAAGCGTAGCGAATTTTGACGACGCGCTGCGTGACTGGTGCGGTGTCTCAGAAGTAACAATCGCTTTGCGAGAAAGAGCAGTCGGCGCAGAAGGAAAGGAGCACTAGCCATCCGCGAAGCGGATGAAGGGGAGAAACTGGTGCAGCCACTTTCCGGGGGCGGGAACGCCCCCGAGGACGCGCTAGTGCTGGCGCGGCACTAGCGCTCGGGCCTCCGAGCGTCACGGCTCTCTTCGAGCTCGCGCAAACCGCGAAGCTCGACGGTCACCTTGGCCCGAAGGTAATGACGCCCATGCCGATGAGGGCGATCGCAGCGCCTGAAAGATCCCAGCGATCAGGGGCTTGGCCTTCCACGAGCCAGCCCCAGAGTACGGCGGCCGCTACGTAAACGCCGCCGTACGCCGCGTAGGCCCGGCCCGCACTGGGATGAAAGGACAAGAACCACGCGAAGGCCGCGAGCGCCGCGGCTGCGCCGGCGAGAAGCCACGCCGACCTTCCACCATGAGTCCAAAGAAAAACGAGGTAGCAACCGAGAATCTCGGCAACCGCCGTGAGCGCCAAGAGCGCCACCTTCCCGATGGGATCCATCGGCAAACGCTACTTCGCCGGCGACGTATCGGCTTCGAAAACCAGCCCAGCCTCGCCGATGCTTCGCTTGAGCTCGGCGATGTCGGTTCCGGGCGCGGCCTCGGCGAGCCGCTTCGGCAGGTCCGCAAACTCTTGAACGACCGAGGCGGAGCGGTCATCGCCCCGAGTCTCCCAGACCACTGAGTCGCGCTCAGTGCGCACGTCGAACTTGAAGAAGCGGCAGCACTCGTGCTCGTTTTCGGCAAGGATCTTGAGCTGAGCTTCGAGTCCAGGAGCGGACGCGAAGATCCAGCGGAAGCCAGCGTCGAATCGCTCGGTCGCGCGCAGGTGAGTGAAGGCGCTCCGATAGCCGTCGAGGTGCGCCCGCATCTTCTGCTCGTCCGCCAAGTTGGCCGTGCACACGATGGGCTCGCTCGGCGACGGGTCGGAGGAGGTGAAGATGGGCTTGCTAGAGGAGGGATTGCAGCCGCACCCACCGGTTGTCGAGCAGGAGACCTCGCAATCTTCCGTCGAGCCCTTCCTCCGGGGGCGCACCACCATCAAGACTCCGAGAACGGTCGCGCCTGCGAGACCAGCGAAGAGCAGAGTGGGACCTGATTGGAGATAAGTCATGATCGTCGACAGGAACCCCGCTCCGACTCCGGCTGCCAGGAGCGGGACGGCGCAACAGGCCGCGCAAGCTCCGATCGCAGCAAGGCCTCCCAGATCGGGCTTGGGTTGAGAGACGGTAGGGGGTGGGTTCGAAGACTTCATGGCTCGGTTGGTGGGGCCAATTGGCCCGCACGTTTCCCGGTAGGCAGGTCCGGCCGCAACGTGACCCTCGTCCGCCGCGTATTTTCGGTCACGCCCCACCCGGTGCGGCCTACCGTTACGGGCCGACCGCTGGTCCCATGCTTCCGGAACGTCGAAAATCCATCAATGACGCCATCTTACGGCTGGCGGACGGCGACCGCTCGGCCATGCCGCGGCTCGTGGCCGAGCTTTGGCCCGTGCTCCTGTCGTTTGCCGAGCGAGGTCTCAAGGGCCGTCAGGACGCGGAAGACGTCGCCCAAGAGGTGTTCTTGCGCATCTGCTCGAGAATTTCCGAGTTCGACCGAACGCGAGACGGCCTTTCGTGGGCGTTCGGCATCGCGGCTTACGAAGTGATGACCCAGCGGCGCCGCCTTCAACGGCGCCGTGAACGCTTCAGCGCCACGGGAGTGGTGGATGAAGGAGGCTTCGTCCCGTCCATCGAAGACGACGCGATCGAGGTCGAGCTTCGCGTCGTGCTGACGGATGCGCTGGGCGAACTCTCCGACTACGACCTGGCTCAACTCCGGTTCGACGAAGTCGCCGCCGTCGGCGCGGCAACACCGGCGATGCGCAAGCGCCGCCAACGTGCGGTCGAGCGGCTTCGCATCGTTTGGAAGAGGCTCTATGGCGAACCTTGAAACTCTGACGAGGCGAGGGCTCAAAGCGTATGAGCTCGGTCGCCTGAGAATGGCGGTTCGGGTGGCCCTCGTCGTGGTGCCCCTCGTAGCGATTTGTCTGCTGGAACCGCTCGGACGCGAACCTTGTTTTTGCTCCGGGGTTTTGCTCCTGGGTGGCGCCATCTGGCTGCGCTTTCGCAATCGCTCCGGCGTCGACAGTGTGACCACGGGCCTCGTCGCGGGCGGGATCCCGCTCACTGGTGCGCTGCTCCTGTCGAGATTCGGGCCGGGCTGCGCCTCCGCCGAACTGGTCTCGTCTTGCACCTTGTTCTCGGTTCTCATCGGCGGCTTGGGAGGGGCGGTCGTCGCGTTTCGCGAGGCCACTCTGGGCGCTCGCTCGAGTCACGGGGTGACGGCAGCCATCATTGCCGCGCTCGTCGCGAGCCTCGGTTGTGCTCGACTCGGCCTGGCC
>JAEZYO010000555.1 GCA_023419055.1 Pseudomonadota bacterium
GCGCACCATCACGCGTAAGGGCGAGGCGGAACGGACGTCGATCCGAAGTCGATGTACGAGGCGGCGCCCAAGTTTGCCGTCGACGTTGCTCGACCAAGCGCCATGACCACCCACGAGGACGGGTCTGCGTCCGGACCTCGGCGGACCTCGCTGCCACAGGGCACCACGGCGCCGCGAGGGCCTATGGCTCCGTTAGCCTGAAGGCCGGTCCAAGAGTCCGAAACTTGCGCTCCGCGGCTCGACCGAGTAGTGAGGCGCGCCCCTATGACGGACTCCGTGCGCAAGCCCATTCAGAAACCCGGTTCGTCCACCCGCGCGGCGCAGATCGAGGCGCTGGACGCGATGTGCAAGGCTCGCCCGCTTCGCCCTCCGACGGCGACGCGGCCGGAGGTGCGCGTCGTCAGGAAGCCGCTGCCGAACGGGCAGATCCCCAACTTCTGAGCGACGCCGGGAGGCTACCCGTGGGAAGGCGCGCGCCTCCACAAGAACGGTAGCTTCGTCATTCTGTCCACCATGATGGCGGCGCCCGCGCCCGCGACGGACGCGATCACCACGGTGCCCAAGCAGGTCAGCGTGGCCAGGCGCGGACCACCGATCCCGAGGGCCATCGTCGCCGCGGTGATGGGCAACCGATAGCCGCCCGCAATGCCGCCTGCCGCGCCCGCGGTGCCGGCGAGATCGTCGCCGACACCGAGGGAAGGCGCGAACACACGGCCGGAAATGTCGCCGATGGCGAGGAAGGGGACGAAGACACCACCGCAGCCTCCCGCGGCAACCGCGGCCGTGGTGGCCGCCGCCCGCAGCAGCGCCACCGCGAGCAGCGCCGGTGGAAGGGCACCGCTGGTCTCTGCCCAGATGATCGCCCCACCGCCCGGGCCGATGGCGGCAGCAGGAGAGGCGACGCTCACGAGCGCCGCCGCAGTGCCCGCCAGGGCGACCCCACCGAACGCGAGCCGGACCACCGGCGAAGCCTGCCACTTCTTGGCGTAGTAGATCGCCGACCCGGCGAGGGAGGTGATCGCTCCCGAGAGCGCGCCGATGAAGATGGCTGTTTTCAACGCTTGCGCAAGGTCCGCCGGCGGCTCTTTCGGGACGATCAGGCGAATCAGGTCGAGACCGAGGACGAGGTTGATGCCCCAACCGACCGCTCCCCCCATCAACGCGGCAATCAACCGCCGGTCCGTGAGTGGAGCGCCGTGACGGCGGCCGAGCTCGAGCATGAAGGCGGCACCCATCAACGGCTGTCCCATCAACGCGGCTACGCCCGCGGCGCCAGCGCCGAGGGCAGCCGGTCGAAGGATCTGCCGCCATCGACGGCCGCGATCGCCGAGCCATGCGCCGAGAGCGACGCCGATGTAGGCCGCCGGCGCCTCGGTCCCCATTGGATTTCCGAGCCCGACGGTCGCGTAGATCGCCAGCGTGCGAATCGGCGCGAGCCGCCACGGGAAGCGCTCTTCGTGGCCGGCAGAGGCGACGACGTCGCCCGTGATGTCGGCGCGGACCGCGCCGCGCGGGAAGGTCCTAAAGGCGTGAGTTGCGCCGGTACCACCTGATGTGGACTCGCTGCGGCCGAGGCCCTGCAGCACGAGCGCGGCCAGGGCCAACCCGAGCAGCGGGACGACGATGATCACCCAGACGGGCTTGTCGGCGATGAAATCCGTCGTCGCCTTGTGCGCCACGGTCACGAGGACGACACCGGCTCCTCCGACCAGCCCTCCGATGAGCCCCCCCGCCGCAGCGATGGCTTGCCGGGCCGCTCGCGCATCTGCCTGGGGTGGTGCTTGCCAGTCTCGTTCAATCGTTGCGGACATGATCCGTTCGAGCACGCTCGGCGAAGAGAGAAGACTCTTCGCGACGACCGCCCCTTCGAGTCTGACAGAGGGGTAGTGGTGCGTCGACTCTCGGAGCTTGGATGAGACGCGCGCTCTGGATGGCGCAAAGTGGAATTCGACGACCGAGTGGGTGCTTCTACTCGAAGGCAGCCGCGCCGCGGTCACTACCTCCGTCGGAGTGTGAGGAGCCGCAAACTTCGCCGAGTTCCCTCTGCTATGGGTTCTGCACTAGGCTCCGCGCGTCATGCGCTACCCCTGTCCGTGCTGTGGCCACCTGGTCTTCGACGAGAAGCCGGGCTCCGAGGATATCTGCCTGGTTTGCTTCTGGGAGGATGACCTCCCTCAGCTCCGCTGGCCCGATCTCGCCGAAGGCGCCAACGCGGTTTCACTCCGGGCGGCGCAGAAGAATTACGCCGAATGCGGCGCGATCGAGCAGCGTTTCGAAGGCGACGTGCGGAAGGCGCGCGATGACGAGCCGCTCGACCCGGAGTTTCGCCCCATCGGCGAGCAGGATTCGTTCGAGGGTATCGAAGACAGCGCTCCCTGGCCGGAAGACGTGACGGCGCTTTACTATTGGCGGCCGAACTTCTGGCGCAAGCAGAGCGCGCCATCACTCGAGAACTGAAGGCGTCAGCTCCGCTTCAGCTCGCTGAAATCGAGGTCGAAGCGGCCCAGGTACTTACGCAGCCGGTCGGCGTCGTTCACGCTGGTGCGCTCGGCGCGCGACGCCGCGAACAGCTCGCGACCGGCGGCGGACAGGGAGCGCGCGCTGCGACACACGTCGAGCACGTCTTCGAGCTGCACGCGGTCGAAGCGATCCAGCCGCGCGGCGCGCTCGGCCCCCAGCGCCTGCACCACGAGCCGAGCTCCCGCGTCGGCCGGGCTCGGCGCGGCACCCGTCAGGCGCTCGAGCTCTTCATTCACGACGCTTTCGGTGATGCGGCCACCTTCCGAGAGCGTGGCCATGCGCGTGATCGCGGCGTCGAAATCGCGAAAATTGCCCGGCCAGGTCCAGGCGCGGGCAAACTCGAGGAAGCGCTCCTTGGCCTCGCGGCTCATCGTGACGTTGACGCCGAGGGCGTGCGACACCTGCGCGAGCTCGAACTCGAGGTTCGGCGCGATGTCCTCGGGGCGTTCGTGGAGCGCGGGCAGCGCGAAACACCAGAGGTTGATGCGCGCGAACAGGTCCTCGCGAAACTCCCCGCGAGCGATGAGCGCCCGCAGGTCTCGGTTCGTGCCACAGAGCAGCTGAAAGTCGCTGCTCTGCTCGCGATCCGACCCCATGGGGTAAAACACCTTTTCTTCGATCGCGCGGAGCAGCATGGCCTGCTCGTCGCCGCCGAGCTCCCCCACTTCGTCCAGGAAGAGGACGCCCTTGTCGGCCTTCCTCAAGAGGCCCGGGCGATCTGCCGTGGCGCCGGTGAACGCGCCTTTGGTGTGGCCGAAGAGGGTGCTCATGGCCGCGTCTCCGCGCAAGGTCGCGCAGTTCAGCTCCGCGAACTGACCTGAAACCTGGCGCCGCGCTTTCTTGAGCTCGAAGATACGCTTCGCGAGCTTGCTCTTGCCCGCGCCGGTCGGCCCCGTGAGCAGGATGGGCGCTCGCGACGCGATCGACACTCGCTCGATGCGCTCGATGAGAGCATTGAAGCGCGCGTTCTTCGTCGCGATACCGGACTTCAGGAACGAGTGAGCTTCTGCCTTCTCGATCTTGAAGCGCGCGGAGAGGCGGTCGTATTTCGAGAGGTCGAGATCGATGATCGCGTAGTTGCCGGGCCGCTGAGGCCTCCGGTCGCCCGGCGAGGTCTGGAGGAGCCGCGCGGGGAAGTAGCGCGACTCGGTGAGCAGGAACAAGCAGATCTGCGCGACGTGCGTGCCCGTCGTGATGTGTACGTGGTACTCTTCTCGATCGGGGTCGAACGGATAGCGTTTCGCAAACTCGTGCAGCTTCTCGTACACGTGCTCGAAGTCCCACGGGTCCCGGAAATCCATCGAGTGCGCCACGATCTTCGTTTCGGGCGAGACGTGCTCGATGTCGGCGCTGACCTGCCTGAGCAGGTCCGAATCCTTGGTGCCATGGAGTAGCTCCAGACGGTCGACCAGCAGGTCCTCCTGCTGGGCCAGCGCTACCGTAGGGCGCCAGCGCTCCCAGCGCGCGTTGCCCTTCCCGACGTCCAGCGTCGTCCCCAAGATGCCGAAGACCACGAGCTTCTTGCGCGCCATAGCGCAGCATATCTCACAGTATCGAGCCTATCTTGGTGGATAGGACCTGCAATAACGATTCTTAATTGTTTCGAAGGCTTAGCAGGGTGCAGCGGCTGGCATCGCGCGTGCAGTCTCGCGGAGCATGGAAACGACCTACTCGCACCGTACGCTCGAAACCGCTGGCAAGCCGATCAAGGCGTGGACCCTCGGGGTGGAGTTCGAGGCCGAAGCCGAGGCTCAGCTCCGCCGGGTCGCGTCGCTCCCGTTCATCCACAAGTGGGTGTCGGTGATGCCCGACGTGCACGCGGGGATCGGTGCGACCGTGGGCTCGGTGATCGCGACCAAGGGCGCGATCATTCCGGCGGCGGTCGGTGTGGATATCGGTTGCGGGATGATCGCGGCTCGCACCACGCTCACGGCTTCGGATCTGCCGGACGACTTGCGCGCGCTGCGCACCGCCATCGAAGCGGCGGTCCCGCACGGCCGTACCGCGAACGGTGGGCCCGGGGATCGCGGGGCGTGGGGTCGGTTGCCCCCGCCGGTAGCGGCGGCTTGGGCCGAGCTCGCGCCGGGCTACCAGGCCTTGATCGACCAGTTTCCCAAGCTCGATCGCGGCGTGACCGCGCAGCACCTCGGGACGCTCGGGACGGGTAACCACTTCATCGAGGTGTGCCTGGACGAGGCAGATCGCGTCTGGTTCATGCTGCACTCCGGCTCGCGCGGAGTGGGTAACCGGATCGGGAGCTTCTTCATCGAGCTTGCCAAGAAGGAGATGCGTACCTGGCTCGTGAACTTGCCGGACGAGAACCTGGCTTACCTGCCCGAAGGGACGCAGCACTTCGATCACTACTGGACGGCGGTCGGCTGGGCGCAGAAGTTCGCGGCCAAGAACCGGGAGCTCATGACGGCGGCCGTCGTGCAGGTGGCGAAGAACAGCGGGAAGCTCCCGCCGTTCGAGTTGACCGACACGGCCGTGAACTGTCACCACAACTACGTGGCGCGCGAGCACCACTACGGCGCGAACGTGCTCGTAACCCGCAAGGGTGCAGTGCGGGCGGGCGAGGGTGAGCTCGGCATCATCCCCGGGAGCATGGGCGCCAAGTCGTTCATCGTGCGCGGCAAGGGTAGTAAGGAGAGCTTTTGTTCGTGCAGCCACGGCGCGGGTCGAAAGATGTCGCGCACGGCGGCGAAGAAGGCTTTCTCCCTCGAAGATCACGCCGAGGCGACGAAGGGTATCGAGTGTCGCAAGGACGCCGACGTGATCGACGAGACCCCGGCGGCTTACAAGTCGATCGACGCCGTGATGGACGCCCAGCGCGAGCTGGTGGATATCGTCCACACTTTGCGACAAGTCGTGTGCGTGAAGGGTTGAAGGAACGAAAGTGATCACGATCGACGGCTCCATGGGCGAGGGCGGCGGCCAAGTGCTGCGGTCCTCGCTCGCCCTCTCCCTCTTGACCGGCACCCCGCTCCGCATCGAAAAGATCCGGGCGGGTCGGGCGCGGCCGGGCTTGATGCGCCAACACCTGGTGGCGGTGCACGCCGCCACCACCATCTCGAACGCGCGAGTGTCGGGCGCCGAGCTCGGCTCCCGCGAGCTCACGTTTCACCCCGGCGCGGTGCAGGGCGGCGACTACCGCTTCGCGATCGGGAGCGCCGGTAGCACCACGCTCGTGTTTCAAACCATCTTGCTGCCGCTCCTCCTGGGCTCCTCCGTCCCGTCGGTGCTCCACTTCGAAGGCGGCACCCACAATCCCATGGCGCCGCCGTTCGACTTCCTGAAGCGCTGCTTCTTGCCGCTCCTTTCGCGCATGGGCGCGCGTGTGGAGGTCGAGCTCGAGCGCCCCGGGTTCTACCCGGCGGGTGGCGGGCGCTGGTCCGCCACGGTGCACCCGCTCGCGGAGCTCTCCCGCCTGGACCTGCTCGAGCGCGGCGAGGTCCGCGCTCGAGGCGCGGAGTCGCTCTGCGCCGGCATCTCGGGTTCGATCGGCGTGCGCCAAATGGATGCCCTATCCGCAGCGCTCGGCTGGGATCGGGCGCATTGCCGGCCGCGCATGATTTCCGGCACCCTCGGCCCCGGTAACGCGCTCATCGCCACCATCGAGAGCGAGCACGTGACCGAGCAAGTCACCGGCTTCGGTGAGCGCGGCGTCTCCTCCGAGAAGATCGCGGCCGGCGTCAGCGAGGAGGTGCGGCGCTACCTCGCTCTTGGCGTGCCCGTGGGCGAGCACCTCGCCGATCAGTTGCTCCTGCCCATGGCGCTCGGTAAGGGCGGTAGCTTCCGCACCCTCGAGCCGTCCCTGCACTCTCGGACTCAGCTCGAACTGTTGAAGCTCTTCATCGGCGCAGAGGCGCGCGCCACCGAAGAGAGCGCGGGAGTCTGGCGCATCGACGTGCACGCTGCGAGCTGGAAGCGGCGTCTTACGGCGCCGTGACGTCGGCGCGCCACACCTTCACGGGTGGCTCGCCAGGCTCGGTCGAGGTCGTGAGGGAGGAGCCAGGCGAAGACCGACTGCGTGCCGCAAGATCTATTCAGTCGAGCCGTGGCGGGCGTTCGTCGTCCTCGACTCGTAACTCCTGCGCCAACTTGCGCACCGAGCCCGGGGTCTTGCCGCGGAGGCGCCTGAAGAGCGTGACCAGATGCGCGGCGGAGCTTGCTCCGACTTGCGCGGCGATGGCCTCCAAGTCGAGCTCCGTCTGCTCGAGCAGGCGCTCGCTCGTGCGCACGATGTGATGCTGGCGCTCCTTTCGGAGTGAGCTCCCCGCCTCCGCCAGCTGACGCTGAAGCGAGCGCACGCTCATGCCGACGCGCCGGGCGATCGCCTCGACGTCGGTCTTCGGTGGTAGCTCCGAGAGCGCGCCCTGCACGCGCCGCACGATGTCCGGCGTCCCGATGATGCGGAGGCGGAGCGCTTCGAGCTCCTGCTGCACGTGCCGAGCGCCGATGTGCTCGTAGGCGGCGCCGGGGTCGTCGAAGAAGCTGACCTGATGCTTCGGGCTCAGGAACTGAAACATCCCCGCAACGATGGCATGCGGGATCCCGCCGTGGTGGAGGACCGCCTGGCGCGAAACGGTGGGTGACCAGGCGTCGCGCCGCTCCCGCAGCATGGAGAGGTAGCGCTCGAAGGAGTGCGCGCTCACGAACTCGAGCGAGCGGAGATCGATGAGCGAGGTGTGGCCGGAAAACCTGGGATCTGCGCCCACCTCGTGCGCCGCGACCATCTCCTCGAGGTCCGGGATCTCGGGGCGCCCCCAGATCATGACGCCGAAGGCTTGGTGCTCGAGTTGCCAGTAGGCGAACGACCTCCGCACCAGGTAGCAGCGCGTCCTGGGCGCGTAGAAGGCCGAAAGGTCCGGAACGGCAGTGAACGAGGGCGCAACGGACATCGCAACCCCGGAGGATAACCCCTGGGGGAGCTGGCGCCCAAATGTAAGCGTTTGGCGCCTGGTTCGACCGCGCAGCGTGCGAGAGTCGGCGCATGAACGGACGTCTGCGCTCCTCCTTCCCCTACGCGCTCGCCCTGACCGCGGCGCTCGTTACGGCCGCCTCCACCACGTTCACGTCGAAGGCGCGCGCGGCCGCCTGCGGCGCCGAGGGACAGCGCGCCTGCACCGTGCTCGAGCGCATCCCGAGCTGTGACAAGAACCTGGTCGAGTCCGCCGGCAAGTGCTTTCACCCGCCGTGCGGCCGCGAAGGGCAGAGCGCGTGCACCGTGGTTCAGCGCATTCCGAGCTGTGACAACGACCTCGTCGAGCTCTCCGGAAAGTGCTGGAAGCGCGGAGCGTGCGGCGCCGAGGGACAGCGGGCTTGCGCGGTGGTGGAGCGCGTGCCGAGCTGCAACGCGAACCTGGTCGAGAAGAACGGGACCTGCTTCCATCCGGACTGCGGGCGCATGGGGCAGCGCGCGTGCACGGTGGGGGAGCGCGTGCCGAGCTGCGACAGCGGGCTCAAGGAGATCCCCGGCTGCAATGGCGACTGCAAGGGCTCGAGCGGCGTTTGCGCGAACCTCTCGCTACCGCTCTCCGAACCTTCACCGGGTTGGACCTCCGTGACGCCGTCGGCCGATCCGATGCGGGGTTGGGCGGACGTACACGTGCACATGTTCTCGAACCTGGGGTTCGGCGGTGGCGTCGTGGCTGGCGCAGCCTATGACAAGGTGAACGGCATTCGCGGCGCGCTCGCCCCGGACTACGCCACGAACCTCGACCTCGTCTCGAGCACCGACGCAGAGCTCCCGAACGTGACTTGTCCTTCGCTCACCCCGAACTGCGGGCGCAAGCGGCTCCACGGCGACCACACGATCTTCGATCAGATCGTCGGAGAGGGTGCGGGGGACAATTCGAAGAGCAATTTCGGCGCGCCGGTGTTCAACGGCTGGCCCACGTGGCACTCTACGATTCACCAGCAAGTCTACTGGAAGTGGCTCGAGCGCGCGTGGCGTGGCGGCATGCGCCTCATGACCATGCTCGCGGTGACCAACGAGTTTGCTTGCGGCGCCGCCAACCGGCTGCGCGGCACCGACTGCCGAAAGTCCATGCCCGCGATCGACAAGCAGCTCGACGCCGCCTACGACTTCCAGAGCTGGCTCGACTCGCAGTCCGGTGGATCCGGCAAGGGCTGGTTCCGGATCGTGACGACGCCGGACGACGCCGAACAGATGATCCGCGCGGGCAAGCTCGCCGTGGTCCTCGGCATCGAGAGCGACACCCTCTTCGGCTGTAAGCAGACGAACAAGTGCACCCCCGATTTCGTCGCCGCCGAGGTGGCTCGCTACTACGCGAAGGGTGTCCGCCACATCTACCCGGTGCACGACTTCGACGGGGGGTTCGGCGGCACCGCGCTCTTCAACGACCTCCTCGGCGTCGCCAACGTGACCATCGAGGGCACACATTTCGTCAGCCAGCCGTGCCCCGGCATGTCCGATCGCGGGTCGCTCAACTGCAACGTGAAGGGGCTCACCGGGCTCGGCGCCGCGCTGATCGGCACCTTGATGGACAAGGGCATGCTGATCGACGTCGACCACATGTCCGCCAAGGCCATCGACGAGACGATCGCCCTCGCGAAGCAGCACGGCAACTACCCGCTCATGGTCGGGCACGGCCTCTTCGGCGACGTGCACGCGAGCGGCAAGAACCGTCACGAGCGCATGCGCACCGCCTCGCAGCTCGACCAGCTGCGGCTGCTCGGGAGCTCGGTCTCGGTGATGACGCAGGACGAGGTCGCGGACGACCCGCGGTGCCTCCACTCCTCGGTCACGTTCAAGCGCAGCTACGAGTACGCCGTCAGCAAGATGGGCGGCAACGCTACGGCGGCCGTCCCCTTCGGCAGCGACTTCAACGGCATGGCGCCGCACGTGGGGCCGCGCTTCGGCGACGACGCTTGTGGAAGGAACGGCGCGCAGCGCGCCGCCGAGGCCTCACGCGCGCGCCTCCAGTATCCCTTCACCATCGCTGGGTTCGGCCGCTTCGAGCGGCAAGTCACCGGCCAGCGCACGTTCGACTTCAACACCGACGGCCTGGCGCACATCGGGCTCATGCCGGATATGATCGCGGATCTTGCGCTGCTCAACACCAACCTCGATCCGTTGATGCGCTCGGCGGCAGGCTACGTGACCGCATGGCGGAAGGCGGTGGCCGCCTCGGCCGCGAAGCCACAGCAGCAGAAGGTGGTGCCGACGAAGGTCGCTCCGAAAGAGCTCAACCCGAAGGTCCTGACCCCGGAGCTCAGCCCGATCAAGAAGAAGCTGTAGTCGTGGCCGACGGGGCCGAGGGCGCCTTTCGACAGGCCGAAGTGCGACGGTAGCGCTGGTCTCGAGCGAGCCGTCGAGGTTACGCGCACCCGAACCGTGAGGGCCACGACTTGATACTGGCTAAGTTTGGCGCTTCTAGAATCGTTACTACGCAGAAAAGGTGACACCCGTCGGCGCTGAGGCGATCCTCTTGACCTCTTGCGGAGGACCTGGTCTAGGGGAGCCTGCATGTCGGTCAAGAGGCGAATCGGGTCGGGACTCGGCTCCGCCGTCGTGGGGCTTGCGCTCTTTGCTCTGGGGTGCGCGGCGAGCCTGAAGTCTGCTGCAACGGTAGGCGGCCAGGGGGCGCAGCTTTCTGCTCGGCTACCTTCGGCGAAGACGGACGTCTTTTGCGATTTGGGGTCGGCGCTGCTTCCGCCGTCGCAGCGGGAAGGGTGCAAAGAATGGACGGAGAACGCCGAGAGTCGCCGCGCAGGGCTCGAGGTCCTCGCTGACTACGGTGCTGCGCTCCAGGAGCTGGCGGAGCTCGAAGACCCCGATACGGCGGAACGAGTGGACGGCATGTTCGATGCGCTCGACGCGGCGGATTTGACGTCGGAAACGGACCTGGACGACGAGCAGAAGGGCGCACTAGAGGACGCCATCGGGGGACTGGTCGGCTTCGTGTCCAAGTCGCATCGGGTTTCGGTTATCACGAAGTCGGTCAAGCAGGCCGACGCGCCCATTCAGGCCCTGGTCGAGAAGCTGGTCGCGATCTTCGAGGCGCGCGGGGCGTACCTACAGGGGTTGGATCAGGCGTTCGACGACTTACTCGAAGCGGATCCGTCGTCCGGGTCGGAAGCGCGACTCGTCGTTTGCATGGCGAAGCCACCCGCGGGCAGCGCCGCCGCCGCGGAGCCCTGCCCGTACGAGGCTATGGTCCTGGTGAACTCGACGGATCGCGTGTCATTGGCGCTGGCGCGTGACCTCGTGCGAACCGCGCAGCTCGACAACGGCGAGACAGTCAGAGATCTGATTGCGTTCGGGAAGGCTCACAGCAAGCTGCGGCGAGAAATCCATCGCCTCGATGGGGATGACGCCGAGCTCGCGGGCGAGCTGTTCGACGAGATTCGAGCAGCTCGCGCCATCGTGAGGAAAGAGAAGGGTTCCAAGGAAGCGAAAGAGTGACCGAACCAGGAGGACGCAAATGAGCGAAGCAGCGTTGGCGCTGTCGAAGAGGTATCGTGAGATGGCGGGTGCGGTCTGGGAGGCGACACTCGCCGCGAACAGAAAAGGCCGCCTTGGCCCGTTCGACGTACGTCGAATTCAGATCGAGGTCTACCAGCCGCTCTTGGCCCACGCGCTCGACATCGCGGTGAGGGACGCTTTGGAGGAGCACGAAGGTATCGACGCGCTCGTGGGCGAAGTTGCCTTGGCAACCACGTCGCTCGAGCGAGGGCTTCGCGACGTCGAGTTGTTGGACGACACCGTCGGCTTCGGACTCGCGCTCGTGCCGGCGGTCGCCTCGGTCGTGGCTTTCGTGGCGGCCCCGAACCCCGCGACCAGTGGAGCGGCAGCTGCCGCCATCGCCGCCGCCGTGAAGAAGATCCCGTCGCGCGACGGCTGAGACCAGTGCGTCCGTCGTAGGTGACCCGAACTCTCTTGCCCGTACCTGGGCGCTATCCGCTCGGCGACGCGCGCCCTTTCGCAACAGCTCTCGGAGCCTACGGGAGCTGCTTCGACTCACGGCAGCAGGCTCCGTAGCGCCGGATTGGTCCGACTCCTGCATGGGTGGGGTGAAATGGCGGCAACATCCTCCTCGCATGCCGGTAGCTGGGGCGCGCGCTTGCGAGAATGGGCCCACAGGGAGCCCGTCGAGCGCCGGGAGCGTGCGGGCCAACAGAAACTCGGCGTGACACGGCCGCGCGGTCCTCGACGGCGCACCCTCGTCATCGCCGCCCTCGCCGTCCTGTTCGCGTACCCGGTGCTCGGAACGCTCGCTCTGTGGACCGGGCTCGTGGAGCGGCTCGTCCGTTCCGAAGATCTGCGGGTGGAAATCGCCAATCCCGCTTACACCATCTGGCCCGGCCAGGTGCACATGAAGCACGCGCGCGTGCTCGTCAACGGGGACACGCAGTTCATCCTCGAGGGCCAGGACCTGCTGGCTCACATCCAGCTCTTCGCGCTGTTCAAGAACGAGTTTCGCGTGACCAAGCTCAACGCGGAGGGGGTGCGCTATCAGATGCGGACCCAGGTCGAGAGCGAGGAGGGGATCGAGAAGCGCATCGCGGCCTATCCACCGCTCGAAGACTTGCCCGGCGCGAACGTGGTGCGGCAGAAGGCCGCAGCCAAGACCGAACAGCGCGGCAAGGCATACACGGTCGATGTGGAGGGCATCGACGTCAGCGTCGACGAGCTCTGGTTCTTCGAATACCGCTACCTGGGAGACGGGCGGCTGCGCGGTGCGTTCACGGTCGGTCCCGACGTGATGGAGGTGAAGACGGCCGTGCAGGACATCGGCCCCGGTGAGCTGCGCTTCGGGGCCGAAAAGGTGATCGCCAAGAACCTACGCGGACAGGTCACGGTCGACATTCCGAAGATCAACCCTTCGGAGCACGCCGACCTCAGCTTCTTCGAGCTCGTGACGGCCCGGACGCAGCTGCGAGCTGACGTGCAATCTCTCGCGAACCTGGAGGCTTACCTCGACGGTATCAAGGTCGAGAAGGGCGACGGCCCGCTCGCGGTCGACCTCTTCATGGACAAGGGCTACCTCGGGCCGAAGAGCCGCCTCGACTATCAGACCAAGTCCCTGGAAGTGGCGGGCAAGGGGTTCGGTATCGCCACCGATCTCCGGCTCGACCTCGACGCAGCGGGTGAGAAGTCGAACGACGCTGGCACGCCGCTCCTGCGCTCCTCTGCCAAGACGACCTACGTGTCGCTCGCTAGAAACGACCGAAACTTCACGGTCCAAATCCACGGTCACCGAGAGGACGTCGCGCTCGATCGCATTCGACTGAGTGGAGCGACGAAGCTCAAGCGCGCTGCCATCAGCCTGCCCACCATCGTCTCGGCCGACCTGGACGATCTAGGCGCGTTGCTCCCCGCGGGCACCCCGTACCGCAGCAGATCAGGTGAGTTTCGAGCTTCGGCACACCTCGAGATGGATCAGAACTACCAGACGCGAGGCCCCATCGAAGCCTTCATCGACGGCGCGGACTTCACCGTCGCTGGCGTCCAGATCAGGGGCAACACGGCGTTCACGGCGCAAGCCAACATGAACCCGAAGCACGAAAACTACTTGATCGACAGCGTCGTCCTCTCGCTGCGTGACATGCAGATGCACGTCGGTGACGAAAGCGTCCGCGGCTGGTGGATGGACGTCACGAGCCCGCGCCTCGCGCTCTGGAATGCGAAACCGGATCGCTTCGAGACCACCGTTACCGTGCGCGCCAGGGACCTCCAGCCCCTGCTCGAAGGCCTCGCCGAGAAAGACAAGCTCAGCGATCTGGTCCCGATGCTCACGACCCTCTACGATTTTCGCGCCAAGGCGACGGTGCGCACTCAGGGAGAGATCACGGACGTCACTCTCGAGTCCGAGAGCCACGTCTGGGACATCTCGGGGCGTCTGTATAGGAGGGGTGAACAGACCGCGATGGCGTTCGTCGTCGGAGGCCAAGCCGTGTCGCTCGGCATCGCCAAGCTCGGAGACGACCTCGAGGTCATGCCTTTCGCCAAGACTGACTGGCTCAACGATCGCTTGCGCCGCCTGCCGAAGGCGGTCGAGTTGCCGCCCGCGAAGCCGTAGAGAGCGCGCGCTCGGTGGCTCTGGTCGGTGGGCGCCGCGCTGCTCTGCGCCGGAGCGGGCACCATTGCAGCCGGCAGCACGGCTCACCTGTTCGCCGACTGGTCGGCGCGCTGCTCGTCAGTCGAGTCCTCGGGCCGATCTGGCGCGCTCGATACTGGAAGCGCGGGCTGTCGTTCGAAAGTCATGCGAGCGCTGCCTTGGCCGAGGAACGACCGAGCTCTCCGGCGGGGCTCCTCGAGCCATGGCACGTACTCAGGACCCGCAGGTGCTGCGGAAATGCACGCGGCGCCCTCGGGCGCGTACGCGTTGGATGTCGTTGGTTCGGTTGGCCCGGTCGTGCCACAAATGATGGTGGCCAGAATCTCGGGGACGCTGACTGCGTGCTGGTTGCTGTTCTCAGCGTGCGCGCCTCGCTCACCACCCGCGCCCGCGCTCGAGCCTGCTTCATCGACGCGAAGCGTCCACCGCGCGACGCCGCTAGGGTTGTGTGAAGACTACCCGCCCGAGAGTACGACGCTCGAGCGCCTCGACAGCGACTTTGCGTTGCTGACCTCGATCGGCAACCGCGTGCTCCGCGTGTCTTTCGGTTGGGACGATCTCGAGCCGAGCCCCGGCAACTACGACTTCGATGACACCGATCGCTTCGTGGAGCTCGCCGTCGGGAAGCACGGACTGACGCTGATCCCCTACGTGACCTACACGCCTGCGTGGGCCGCGAGCATCCCGGGTCAGGACGGCTGGAAGAGCCCGCCCCGAGACGCGGAGACGTTCGGCGCGCTCATGGCTGAGCTCGCGCGACGCTATTCCGGAAAGATTGGCACTTGGGAGCTCTGGAACGAACCGGACAACTCCGACTTCTTCACGGGCGACGTCGCAGATTTCGCCGAGCTCCTCGAGGCGGGGGCTCGTGGCGTGCGCCGCGGGGATCCGCACGCGAAGGTCGTCCTCGGCGGCATCGCCGACGACCTAGGGTTCCTCAAGAGCTTGCTCAGTGAGCACGACAGCGCCTCTCACATCGACATCGTCAATCTGCACCGCTATCCCGAGACCTGGTCGGGCGATAGCCTCGAGAGCATCACCGCCTTCATCGCCGAGGCCCACGAGATAGTGGAGACGTTCGGTGAAGGCGAGCCGCTCTGGCTGGCGGAGGTCGGCTACTCGTCCTTTCGGCGGGGCGCTCGAGTGTCGAAATGGTTCGATGCCAAGTACGACTACGAGCACACCCCGGAGTTTCAAGCGGTCGCCCTGGGGCGCATCGTGACGCTCGCGCTCTCCACCGAGCAACTCGGGTTGATTGCCTGGTACGAGCTCCGCGACCTACCGCCTCACGACGAGGTGATCGGCGACGTCAACAATCGCCATCTCGGCATCCTGGCCGCCGACGGAGCTCCGAAGCCGGCACTCGGTGCCTTCCGCACGGTGAAGCGTCTGTATGACCAGCCACTCCGGGCGCTGCGCGTTGCGCTGGACACCCAAGGCGTCGAGGCGACGGCGGTCTCGGTTCACGCCTTCGAACGCGCGGACCGGAGCGTCATCGTGGCCGCATGGTTGAAGACGATGACTCCGGAACGCGCCGGCGCCGCTCCCGCCGAGGACCCTCGGCGTGGTGTCGTATCCGTCACGCTGCCCGTCCCCCTACCAGAATTGGCCCAGTTCAAGCTCTTCGATGCCCGAGGAGAAGCGCTCTTCCGCGAGCTTCGGATCAGCTCGAATCGAGGATCGACGAAGTTCGAGGGCCTCGAACTCGCGGGCGGCGAGGTCGTGTTCGTCGAGCTGGCTTCGCCGTGACGAAGGAACGCTCAGCCGCTGCGGGGTCGAAACTGCTTTCGGATCTTCTTGCTGAAGGTCTCGGTGCACTTCCCGTGACTACCTTCGTACTCCATGATCTCGCGTACGAGCTTCGACTTCGCGTCGTCGGAGAGGCTCGAGCCCTTGACCTCGTTGGCGAGCTTCATCCCTTCGAACGTCGTCGGTGCGTCCGGCTTCGGAGCGGAGGCCTTCGCGCTCGTGTTGTGATGTGACGCTTTCGTCTTGGTCACGTCGCGAAACAGGGGCTCGATCGAGCGGCGCCCATTCCCGTGGCAGCTGGGGCAGGTCTTGGAGCTGCCTCCGAAGGAGTTACTGACCCGACCGTCACCCCCGCACATCCGGCAGCTCTCGTGTTCCATGCCGGCGTCATAGCGCAGAACGGCCGGCGCGCCCCGACCTCAATCCGATAGTCCTGGCCCTCCTGAGGGAGGAGCCCGAGCCGTTCGCCCAGGAAAGCCAGGAAAGGGACTGAAGGAATGATGGAAAAGAGCCGTCATGTTACGCTCCCGCTGCGTCGGCCGATGTTCTGCCGGGCGACTCGCTGTGAGGAGGTCAAGGATGCGACTCGTTGCGTTCGTGCTCGTGGCTAGCGTCACTTCGTGCGGGGGCGGCAAACCCGAAGCAAAGGAATCGGGGCCTCAGGGCCTCACGGCGGGCGAGGGATGCATCCGCGACGCCAACGTCGGAGGGGAGCCTCCGGAAGATGCGCCCGAGCAGATCGACGTCGTCCAGATTCTGGTCAAGCACGACGGGGTCAAGGGCGCGGTCGCGGAGGGGGTCACGAGGAGTCGCGAAGATGCATGCTTGCGGGCCACCGAAGCACGCGCGGTCCTCCTTTCGCAAAGCGATTGGGACGCCGCGTACAAGGAGTACTCGGACGACCAGGGCCCGAGCAAGGGCGTGATCCAGGGCCTCAAGCGAGGTGACTACGGCAAGGCCTTCTCGGCGGCGGCGTTCTCCGCGAGGGTCAACGATGTCACCCAGGTCGTTGAAACCAAACGCGGCTTTCACGTCATCTTGCGCACGCAGTAGCTCCCTCGGTTCCGCTGCGTCGATTCGCGAGCCTCACCGCGCCTCCTTGTTGCCCGCTCGGGCGCGCTGTCCGGACACGCGCCTTTCTCGGA